>JAJRSY010000130.1 GCA_024278565.1 Bacteroidota bacterium | reverse complement strand
TATAAAAATAATAGCGGTTTTAGTGCTAAATTCAAAGGTTGTATTTTTGTACAAAGTTTAGTGATAAATTGAAAGGTAAGTGCCTTGAAATCCGCTACTATTCTTATACTAACCGTTGGCATTAATAGTTCCAAAAAATATATTCAGACTGATTGAAATTAAAACACTGAACGTATTTTTTTCCCTAATTAAAACCAGCAAAACAGCTTTCGCAAACCTGTGAACAACAACTAAGGTTGTGTGGTTATTTCAGAAAAACAACGTTAATTTCGTATTCTGGTGTACCCATTATTTCATATTTCAAACTACAGGTAATAGCCAAATGGGTTTCTGCCTTTTCCACACTATCATTCACATTATACCAAATAATCCTACCAAGACTCTTGTACTCTTCAACTTTTGTCTCAGCTACTATATTTCTATTTTCACTAGAAAATTCATCCTCGATTTTTTCTAAATATTCCTTTTTAAAGATTAATGCATTTGGCTTTCCATAGTTTTTTATGCATTCTTTGAAGAAAACATCAGCATCAAAAATATTCATGTATAAAGTAACTTCATTAATTGAATTATCTTCATTTATATCAAATCCAGCTCTTGAAATAGGGTAGTCCATATATAAAAGTGGCTGATGACTTTCTGGCGGATAATAAAAATCATATCCATGTCCTAGGTCATATTTATAAGAGAAATCCTTATTTATTGGTCTAAAATTATCATTAAAATAATCGTTAAAACTATTGTTCAATATATTATGGTCAATATTAAAATTAGTCATACATAAAATTGCCAAAAAAAAAAATTCTGGTAATAAAACATTTACAATATTTATTAAAATAGGCTAAAAACTATTTAGTATTATTTTATCTAGTATAGTATTCTCTTTGAAAAAAAGCATTATAATATGTAAAATCCTCTTCTCGAATATCTTCTGTGTAAATATCTGAAACAACTTCGTTTGTTAAATAATCAGGAAATTCGGTTAAACCCAAATCTGAATGTAAATATTGTTTTATTTCAGTTACTATTTATAGTACGAATCTAAAGGTCCGGCAGGCAGGGCGGGATTAGTTCGATTTACCAAGCCAAAGGCATGGCTAACTAAAAAATTGAAAATAATTTTTTAGAGTCTCACGAAAATAAAAGAGAGGAAAAGAATACATATAATTACTATTGGTTTTTTCATCTGTAGTGTTTTTCTAATGTTTAAAAATATTTTTGTTTCCTTTTTATTGTATTTCAAAATCGAGCTATACTTTTTTGATTTTTTGTCCAGGCGTAAGAGCACTAAGAAATAGAATCGCCCAACAAAACCTCCAAAATTTCAATGGCCGCCTCAGCTATTTTTGTGCCCGGCCCATAAACCGCTACTACTCCCCTATCAAATAAAAATTGATGGTCCTGTTTAGGAATAACACCGCCGACAATAACCATAATATCTTCACGCCCATAGGCTTTGAGCTCTTCGATCACTTGAGGGACCAACGTCTTGTGCCCTGCCGCCAACGATGAAATACCAAGAATATGAACATCGTTTTCCACAGCTTGTTTGGCGGCTTCCTTTGGGGTTTGAAACAGTGGCCCAATATCTACATCAAACCCTAGATCGGCATAACCGGTCGCCACTACTTTCGCACCCCTGTCGTGGCCATCTTGCCCCATCTTGGCAATCATTATCCGCGGTCTTCGACCTTCTTTTTCCGATACTAGATCGGCAAGCTCTTTTGCCTTTTTAAAAGACCCATCCTCTTTGATCGCGCGCGCATAGACTCCCGTAAACGATCTTATCTCCGCCTTATGCCTGCCATAGGCCGTTTCCAGGGCAAAACTTATTTCTCCCAAGGTAGCTCGTGCCCTTGCTGCTTCAACCGCCAATTCAAGCAAATTTCTAGAATCCAAATTGCTCTTTTTTTCTTTGGCAGCAAGCGTAATCGCTTTTAAGGCCTTGGTCACCTCGCCATCATTTCTTTCTTTTTTGATCTTTGCCAATCTTGCCAATTGCTGTTTACGAACCTCTTTGTTGTCCACTTCCAAGGTTTGGATCTCATCTTCGTTCTCTAATCGAAATTTGTTTACGCCTACAATAATATCGGTTCCACCATCGATCCGTGCTTGCTTTTTTGCGGCTGCCTGTTCTATTCTCATTTTGGGGATTCCTGCTTCAATAGCCTTTGTCATCCCTCCCAATTCCTCTACTTCTTCAATTAATTTCCATGCTTTTTGCGAAAGTTCATGGGTCAGTGATTCCACAAAATAACTGCCCGCCCAAGGGTCTACGGTTTTGGTCATCTTCGTTTCTTCCTGTAAAAATAGCTGAGTGTTCCTTGCGATTCTTGCCGAAAAATCGGTAGGAAGCGCAATAGCCTCATCCAAGGCATTGGTATGCAGACTTTGTGTGCCCCCGAAAACAGCTGCCGCTGCTTCAATGGTCGTTCGCGCTACATTATTAAAAGGATCTTGCGCTGTAAGGCTCCAACCACTGGTTTGGCAATGTGTACGTAGCATCAATGATTTCTGGTTCTTAGGCTTAAACTGTTTTACCAATTTCGCCCAAAGCATTCTACCAGCCCGTAATTTGGCGATTTCCATAAAATGGTTCATGCCAATGCCCCAAAAGAAGGACAAACGTGGGGCAAAACTGTCAATATCGAGGCCGGCTTTGATACCTGTTCGTATGTATTCCAATCCATCTGCCAAGGTATAGGCCAATTCAATATCTGCTGTGGCGCCCGCTTCATGCATATGGTACCCTGAGATGCTTATACTATTGAATTTGGGCATTTTCTTACTGGTATACTTAATAATATCGGCTACTATTTGCATCGAAACCGTTGGTGGGTAGATATAGGTATTTCGCACCATAAACTCTTTGAGGATATCATTTTGAATGGTACCTGCCAATGCCTTCAAAGAGATGCCTTGCTCTTCTGCGGCCACAATATAAAACGCCATAATGGGAAGCACAGCCCCGTTCATTGTCATTGAAACCGACATTTTATCCAACGGAATACCGTCGAACAAAATCTTCATATCCTCTACCGAATCTATGGCTACACCGGCCTTGCCCACATCGCCCACTACCCTTTCATGGTCGCTATCATACCCTCTATGTGTTGGTAGGTCAAAGGCCACGGACAACCCTTTTTGACCTGCTTTCAAATTTCTTCTGTAAAAGGCGTTGCTTTTTTCAGCCGTTGAAAAACCGGCATATTGGCGAATGGTCCATGGCCTTCTTACATACATGGTGGAATACGGACCCCTGAGGTTTGGGGCAATGCCCGCAACAAAACCTAAATGCCCTAGATTTTCAATATCCTCTTTTGAGTAGTTGTTTTTAAGGATGATGCCCTCTGCGGTGGTGAAACCCATTGATGATTCTACAGGATCTTTATCCACAGGATCAAAATCGTTCTTTGTGTTCTTTAAACTGATATGTTGCAGGTTTTTTCTGCTCATTTTTTACAAGGGTATATTACCATGTTTCTTTTTCGGAAGGTTCACAACTTTGTTCTCTAACAATGCGAAAGCCTTTAAAAGTTTTCTTCGGGTCTGTTTTGGTTCGATCACCTCATCAATAAAACCTCTTTCTGCCGCACTATAAGGGTTAGCGAACATATCAGTATATTCTTGTTCTTTTTCGGCCAGTTTGGCTTTGGGGTCATCTGCCGAGCCGATTTCTTTTCTAAAGATGATCTCGCTGGCGCCCTTTGCACCCATCACGGCAATTTCTGCCCTTGGCCATGCAAAATTGAAATC
>JAJRSY010000129.1 GCA_024278565.1 Bacteroidota bacterium | reverse complement strand
CAGACAGATTTGGCTTATGCTATTGGTGTGAGTTTGCGTACAATTCAGCTTTATGAAAAAAAAGATGCCAATATTCCTATCAAAAATCTTACAAAAATTGCGGAGTATTTCAGCCTAAGTATAAGCCAGCTGTATTTACAGGAAGTAAATGAGAAAGACCTTGTTTATGGCGAACAAGATAAACAATCAAAAAAAGGCCACAGCATAAGTAAACTGGCCCCAGGAAAATATTTGCTTACAGCTCCTCTAGTAACAGCACTGCAGCAAGAAATATTTGCGCGGCGGTATAATGAACAAGATTATATAAACTCACTAGTGCGCATTGGTTTTGTGGTTGACCAAGTTTCGGTCGCCCATTATATGGCTTTTGAGATAGTCAACAATTCGATGAACAATGGTGGGGTCGAGGGTATACCCCAAAATGCGATTGTCTTGGGGAAACAAATAAACAAAAGAGAGTTGCCCCGTTATGTGAAAAATAAAAATGCTGTTTATTGGATAATTATATACGAGAATAGTATAATGTGCAAAGAAATTACGGATTTCAATCAAAAAAAGGGTGTAATAACCTGTCATAGTTTAAACGATTCACCAGAGTATGCCGATTTCAAAATTAGAATAGAGGGTGTAAAACAGTATTTTTTGATAATCAAAAAACAGGTTTGACCAAAGTGTCATGGCACAATTAGCTTTATTTACAGTCACTTAGGTGTTTTTGTTTATCGAGATACGAGATTACTTCCCGTAAACAACGCTCAAGTTCTTTTTTGACCTCCTTTTCCCAAAAGCGGAAGACCTTGTAGCCCAAGTGTTCCAATTCTTGGTTCACCTCCCTATCACGTTGCATATTGCGTTCCAATTTAGGGATCCAGAATCCTGGGTTGGTCTTTATTTTTTGTTTCCGTTCTTCCCAATTATGGCCGTGCCAGAACTCACCATCGATAAAAACCACGGTTTTGTACTTTTTAAGAACGATATCGGGCCTGCCGATCAGTTTTCTGTAATCAATGCGGTACCTGTACCCAGAAGCGTACAAGGCTTTTCTAAATGCCAGTTCGGGCTTGGTGTTCTTGCCCCGAATCTTACTCATAATCTTTGAGCGTTGGGGGGTGGTGTAGAAACCCGATTCTTCGTTGAAACGGGGGACTTTTATTTTTTTATATTCGTATTTTTTGGACATTGGTTTAAAAGTACGAATTATGACAGAGAAAGATAGGATCCGGATTCTTGACAATGCCAAGGTTTTTTTTCAGAAAGGAAATAGTCGATTCCCATTTGACAGACCTATTTAGACCTACTAGGTTTTCAAAACCTAGTAGGTCTCAATCTGGAACATAAAAAAACCTACCCCTTCAAAGAAGCTCTCAAAAACTCACGGTTCATTCTGGCGATATTTTCCAATGAAATACCCTTGGGGCACTCTACTTCACATGCTCCCGTATTGGTACAGTTGCCAAAACCTTCTTCGTCCATTTGTTTTACCATGTTCAGCACACGATCGGCCGCTTCGACCTGGCCTTGTGGCAATAGTGCAAATTGAGATACCTTTGCCGACACGAACAGCATGGCACTGGCGTTTCTACAACTGGCCACACAGGCCCCGCAACCAATACAGGTGGCGGCATCCATAGCCTCATCGGCGGCATGCTTTGAAATTGGTATCGCATTGGCATCTTGGGTGTTGCCAGAGGTATTTACAGAGATAAACCCACCAGCTTGCTGAATACGTTCAAAGGCCATTCGATCTACCACCAGATCTTTTATTACCGGAAATGCCTTGGCCCTGAATGGTTCAATAGTAATGGTGTCACCATTATTGAACCTGCGCATGTGCAATTGACAGGTAGTAATTCCCCTATCGGGCCCATGGGCTTCTCCGTTAATATGTAACGAGCACATACCACAAATACCCTCACGGCAATCGTGGTCAAAAGCAACGGGTTCTTCATCTTTGGCAACGAGCTGTTCGTTCAACACATCCATCATCTCTAAAAAAGACATATGCTCAGAAATGTTCTTTACGTTATAGTCTACCATTTGACCCTTGTCGTTTGGTCCTTTCTGTCTCCAGATCTTTAATGTTAGATTCATGAATTCTCAATTTGAAAATTAATCCATTTGAAAATGTACCAATTGATGTATTGTTACATTAACGCATTGGTAAATTATTTGTAAGAACGGGTCTTCAGCTCGATATCATTAAATTCCAGTTCTTCTTTATGTAAAACGGCATCACTCGGCTCTCCTTTGTACTCCCATGCAGAAACATAGGCATAATCTTTATCGTTACGTAAAGCTTCCCCTTTTTGAGGCCCATCTGTTTCGACCGATTCTTCTCTAAAATGACCTCCACAAGACTCATTTCTATTTAGGGCATCCAATGCAAATAATTCTCCTAATTCAAGAAAATCAGCTACTCTACCCGCTTTCTCAAGTTCTTGGTTAAACTCGTTCAAGCTTCCGGTAACTTTTACGTTTTTCCAGAAATCTTCACGAATTCCCTTTATTTCGGCAATGGCTTCTTTCAGGTGTTTTTCGTTACGGGCCATCCCCACCTTATCCCACATTACCTTGCCCAGTTTTTTGTGGAAATAGTCAACCGAATGGGTTCCCTTATTATTGATAAAGAAATCAAGACGCTCTTTCACTTCTTTTTCGGCTTCTTCAAATTCGGCTGTATCTGTTGGTATTGCTCCTGTTCGAATATCATCAGACAAATAATCACCAATAGTGTAGGGCAACACAAAATAGCCATCGGCCAAACCTTGCATTAATGCCGAAGCCCCCAATCTGTTCGCACCGTGATCCGAGAAATTTGCCTCGCCAATACAGTATAGGCCGGGCACTGTTGTCATCAAGTTATAATCTACCCAAACACCGCCCATGGTATAATGGGTGGCAGGATATATCATCATGGGTGTTTTATACGGGTTCTCAGCTACGATTTTTTCGTACATCTGAAAAAGGTTTCCGTATTTCTCTTCGATTACGGCTTCGCCCAATTTCAATATTTTTTCTTTGGATGGATTATGGTCTCCGTGCAACAACGCCTGTTCTGTACCGTACCTATGTATGGCGGCCTTGAAATCTAGATAGACCGCCTCGCCTGTTCCATTTACGCCGTAACCGGCATCACAGCGTTCTTTGGCTGCCCTTGAGGCAACATCCCGTGGCACCAGATTTCCAAAGGCAGGGTAGCGTCTTTCCAAATAATAATCACGGTCTTCCTCTTGCAGTTCGGTTGGTTTTAGTTTTCCCTCACGAATTTTAAGTACGTCATCCATATGTTTGGGCACCCATATACGCCCGTCATTCCGTAGGGATTCTGACATCAAGGTCAGCTTCGATTGATAATCTCCCGAGCGTGGAATGCAGGTAGGATGGATCTGTGTATAACAAGGATTCGCAAAATAAGCACCTTTCTTATGGATTTTCCATGCCGCTGTGGTGTTGGAGCCCATGGCATTGGTAGAAAGGAAATATACGTTGCCATAACCACCAGAAGCAACTACAACCGCATGCGCCGAGTGTCGAGACACCTCTCCGGTAATTAAATTACGGGCAATGATTCCCCTAGCTTTTCCATCGACCAAAACAACATCGAGCATTTCATGACGGTTGTACATTTCTATCTTACCACGGGCAATTTGCCTGTTCATTGCCGAATAGGCACCCAATAACAATTGCTGCCCTGTTTGCCCTTTGGCATAAAAAGTCCTCGAAACGAGAACCCCGCCAAAAGAACGATTGTCCAACAGACCGCCATAATCACGTGCAAAGGGAACCCCTTGGGCCACGCATTGGTCAATGATATTGCCCGAGACTTCCGCTAGGCGGTACACATTGGCCTCGCGTGAACGGTAATCACCACCCTTTACGGTATCATAGAACAAACGGTAATTTGAATCACCATCACCCATATAGTTTTTCGCTGCATTTATTCCACCTTGAGCGGCAATGGAGTGTGCCCTACGTGGCGAGTCTTGATAACAAAAGGCTTTTACGTTATAACCCAATTCGGCCAAAGTTGCAGCGGCCGAACCACCTGCAAGACCTGTACCGATAACGATAATGTCTATATTGCGCTTATTGGCCGGGTTTACAAGGTCGATCTTATCTTTATACATTGTCCATTTGTCGGCTATAGGGCCTTTCGGAACTTTAGAATCTAATGTAGCCATAGTATCTTAGTGATTGAAATGATGAAAAAGAGCAATAAAAATAAATAGGATCGGAATGATAATCGCATAGGCCTTTGCCCCTTT
>JAJRSY010000128.1 GCA_024278565.1 Bacteroidota bacterium | reverse complement strand
GTATCTTTAAATGGATCACCAACAGTATCACCTACCACTGCTGCTTTGTGTACCTCGGTGCCTTTACGGCCATCTTCTTCTATGGTTTTCTTGGCATTATCCCATGCGCCACCTGCATTCGATTGGAAAATCGCCATCAAAACACCGCAGGTTGTTACTCCGGCCAATAGCCCGCCCAGCATTTCAGCTCCTCCGATAAACCCTACTGCTACAGGTACGGCTATTGCCAATAAACCTGGCAGCACCATTTCTTTAATGGATGCCTTTGTAGAGATATCGATACATTTTCCATAATCGGCGACCCCATCTGCTTCATCGAATATTCTTCTATCCTCTTCCGATGCCTTTGACATATCTGAATCGTATTTTCTCATAACCTCTAAAGCAGCTTTTAACTGGGGGATTTCCCTAAACTGACGACGCACCTCTTCGATCATCGCCATTGCGGCTCGACCCACTGCGTTCATAGACAAGGCCGAAAATACAAATGGCAACATACCCCCTACTAAAAGACCTGCCATAATGTTCGGTTTGGAAACATCGATCGAGGTTACGTTTGCTGTTTTCATAAAGGCCGCGAACAATGCCAAGGCCGTCAATGCGGCAGAAGCTATCGCAAACCCCTTACCTACGGCTGCAGTTGTATTACCTACCGCATCCAACTTATCTGTACGTTCCCGTACTTCTTTTGGCAACTCGGCCATTTCGGCAATACCACCGGCATTATCACAGATCGGCCCGTAAGCATCAATGGCCAACTGTATGCCCGTATTTGCCAACATACCTACTGCGGCAATCGCAATACCGTACAAGCCCGCAAAATGGTGCGACACCATAATAGCTGCGGCAATCAAAAGAATAGGTATCATGGTAGACATCATACCTATACCCAAACCTGCAATAATGTTCGTTGCCGCACCTGTTTCAGATTGCTTTACAATCGACATTACCGGCGGTTTTCCCGTAGCGGTGTAATACTCTGTTACTTTACCCACTAAAATTCCAGCGACCAAACCTGCGATTGTGGCCCAAAATACGCCCATTGCCCCAGAAGGTAATCCTTCAACAGATTCTGGAATCAAGGTATTTATAATAAAATACGAAGCTATGACCATTAATATGGCAGAGCCGAATTCACCTATATTCAATGCGGTTTGAGGATTTCCACCGTCTTTTACTTTTACAAAGAAGGTGCCCAAAATAGACATTACGATTCCTACGGCCGCAAGAACCAAGGGTAAATATACAGCCCCTAAACCATCTAAATTAGGTGTCAAGATAAAGGCCCCCAAGACCATGGTACCAATAATCGAACCAACGTAAGATTCAAATAAATCAGCACCCATACCAGCAACATCACCCACATTATCACCTACATTATCGGCAATGGTCGCCGGGTTCAATGGATGATCTTCAGGAATACCCGCTTCAACTTTTCCCACCAAATCAGCTCCAACATCCGCTGCTTTGGTATAAATTCCACCACCGACCCTTGCGAACAAGGCTATTGAGGAAGCTCCCAATGAGAATCCTGAAAGTACATTCAATACCATAGATAGATTATCGGCTCCTGGCCACATATTTTGGTAGATCATAAATAAGCCGCTCAAGCCTAAAACGCCTAAACCTACAACACCCAAGCCCATTACCGCACCTCCGGCAAAAGCTACTTCCAATGCTTTTCCCAATGAGGTCTTTGCTGCTTGTGTCGTTCTCACATTCGCCTTTGTAGCAACCTTCATTCCTATAAACCCCGCCAGTGCAGAACAGATAGCACCTATAACAAATGATACTGCTACCATTCCGTTAGAGCCTTCTTCCGCAGTTCCTTTAAAATATAACAGGATCGCTACTGCTATTACAAAAATCCCTAAAACCTTGTATTCAGCTTTTAAGAACGACATTGCACCATCGGCAATGTTTTTTGCAATTCTCGCCATTTTCTCATCGCCTTCATCTTGTTTGGCCACCCATATATTCTTAATAAACACGAATATCAATGCCAAAACCCCAAATGCAGGCAAAAACTTTACGATTAAATCCATTTTATCAATTGTTTTAAATTTTTTTTTAACGGCTGCTAAAGTACTAAAATAACAACAGAATAAAAAAGGCCTCTTTTAAAAGAACAAAAGAGGCTTCGTTTTACAGTGATTCTGTTTCTATACGGTAAAAGTACGTTTTTTTTATGCCCTCTTCCGTCATAACGCTTCACATATTGATGGTATGTTCTTATGGCTTCTTCGGCATTGCCCCAACCACCTACATCGCTTTTTTTTCCAGACCCTATATTTGAACCGGTAAATACCCTGATATGTTATTATTAATTAGCCATCCCCCGTTTTTTCAAATTTACAGTTATCGAACAAAATCAGAGCCAATAAAACCTTGACCATAAGTAGTTTATGAGTTTATATTCTTCGACGTTTCAAAAAGCTTTCCAATTTTAAAACCTATGTAAACATCAATAAAATCAGTGCTTTGCAAGTTTTGGCATACGATTTTCGGGGGGGGGTGTCCAAATTATTATTAACCCGACGACAATAGACTGATAGACTATAGATTCAATACTAATTGAAAATCAACAAGCTGAACTTTTTAAAAATAGCGGCCTATACCCGTCTATTTAATAGTGGTTAGAAGCTAAACCCAAAAGTACCCGTCACGCTAAAGGCCCGTGCTTCGGGCCTCTCAAGATAATTGCCCCTAAAGTTGAAATCCAATCTTAGAATTTTAAATATATTCCCTATTCCAAAAGAGTACTCGTAATAGATCTTATCAGAGGGTGCCTGTAAAATAGTGGTGCCGATCGCTGGCGCACTTAAGGCAAAATTTGAATCGGACAGCTCTCCCCAAACCCCTCTCAAACCAACAATCTCGCGAAGGTTCAATTTGCGAATGAACGGTATTCTAGAAAACAACCTCCCGTTAAAATTATGCTCTAGATGTACTGACACATAGGTATCTGTCACAAACTCATAAAAGTCTAGATTGGGAAAAGTACCATAGTTCGAGAAAAAGGTCTGGTTACCGGGAACAACGCTCAACAGGCCCAACGGAACATCACCAAAGGTCTTACCCATTTCCAAGGTACTGAACAACCTGCCAAAACCCCCAATTTGCCAAGGTTGTCTGTAAGAAAATTGAATTTTGTCATAATTGAAATCACTATCCATAAAACCTTTTATACCCTTGGTATAATTCAATAGCAAGGTGCTGTAGTTGTTATTGATCTTCCTTCGTTCGACTCCGTAACCAATGGTCTTTTTTCCCGGGGTATAGATCAATACCGTGTTGAAGTCGAATTGTCTTATCTCGGATGATACTCCCGAAGGAGATTCTGCATCCACATAATCCAAACTAAAATCATTGGGCAAGGCAGATCTTAACGTACGGAATGTTCCGCCAATACCGACCCTAACATTGGTCACTGGCTCTATTTCAACATTTAAAGCACTTAGGTTGATATTGGTCAAGGTGTTATTGGCTCCAACGGTAAGTAGGGCCGATGAGGCAATACTCCTTCCCAAAACATCATTTGTGGCGGTAAGGCTTCCCCCCAATTGCTCTATATCGCGCCTGTTGCCCCCCGAAATAATCAATCTGCTGTTTTTGTTCAAAAGGAATTTTCCTGAAATTCCATGCTTGAACTTACGGTCTGCAAAACCATAGGCCATATACCCTTCTAAACGCCAAGGGTCATTTTCACCGAAATAGGTTCTGGTACCCAACCTTATACGAGTACCTTCTGCATCATTATACCCAAAGGCATCGTATATCGTACCTATGTCCATATTCCATTTATCGATCTCTACATAGCCCGAACCCAAGATACTGACCAGATTATAGTATGATTTGAATTTCGGCACCGTCTTCAAGGTATCCAACAACTTATAAATGCCCGCTTCATCTTTGTTCAATGGTTCTAACCTGTTCTTTGCCCAAAAGGCATCATCTTTTACGACTGCCTTTGGATCGAACGGATTCTTATCTTTCTTATAAAAATTTTTTGGTTTTTCTTCATCGAACTTGTAGTTGTCAAAAACCGTTGTTCGCTTACCGTATACACCTCTTGACTTTTCCTTTTTATTAAAACTGAAATCGCTCAACAAATAATCTCTTTTCAATAAAAAAACCGAATCATTGACCACTTCAAAATCTTGCTCAATATAAATCTCCTTTATCCAATTGATATTGGCACTTTTGGTAACCTCTAGATTGATGTTCTTTATGGCATAGGTGGAATCGTTTACCCAAAAATCACCTTTGAAGGTAAGTTCGT
>JAJRSY010000127.1 GCA_024278565.1 Bacteroidota bacterium | reverse complement strand
TATTTTTAGTTATGATCATCTCAAAAAAAAACCTGCCGGCAGGTTTTCAATAAGTTGAATACACTTATTATCCTATTAATTATACCCGTCGGATTAATAATGTATGAATGCCCGCCTGCCGGCAGGCTTGAATAATGTAAATAAGCAATCAGTCTGCCAGCTGGTAGGTCCACTTGCCGAAGAAGGTAGACAGTAAATAAGATTATTTTATTCACGCATTAAAGCATTCATACATTCATTTTGAACTAATATAAATCTTCTACACAAATAGCAGTAGAGCCATAAATTAGATGTCTTTCTATGAATTTAAAAAAGCAATCGATTTTTCAAAAAATTGACCGGGGTTTTCAGCGTGCAGCCAATGTCCGGCATTTTCAATGGTCTCTAATTTCGCCAAAGGAAAATGTCTTTTGATCACCGAAAAATCGTTCTGGGCGATGTACCCTGATCTGTAGCCCTTAAGAAAGAGTGTGGGACCAGGGTAAATATCGGTTTTACTCAGAGTTTCGCCGATTTCGTCCATTTTGTCGCTCAAAACGGAAAGGTTGAAACGAAACCCCAGCCTTCCTTTTTCTGCCCAAAACAAATTTTTCAGTAAAAACTGGCGAATGCCTTTGTTTGAAATAGATTTTGACAACTTATTATCTGCCTCTCCCCTAGATTTTAATTCATCAAAATTCAACGAATTTAATCCATTGATTATGTCTTGATGGTGGGTAGGGTAATGTTTTGGGGCTATATCGGCAACAATGAGTTTTTCTACTTTTTCAGTTTGCTCACAGGCAAATTGCATAGCGGTCTTACCGCCCATTGAATGGCCCAAGAGTATTACGCTTTCCAATTTATGGAAATCCAAGTATCTTTTTAGGTCGGCGACCATGAGGTCATAGCTGAAATCTTGCGAATGAAAGCTCTTGCCGTGGTTGCGTTGGTCAATAAGATGTACTTCGAATCCGTTTTCTGAAAACCTGCTGCCCAGTGTTTTCCAATTGTCCAACATCCCCAGAAAACCATGAAGAATCAGTAAAGGTTTTCCGCTTCCAATGATTTTTGAATGTAGTACGGGTGTCATTTTAATTTGTTCAGATACATTCTCACCACATTCTCCAGACCCAAGTAGAGCGACTCACAGATAAGTGCGTGCCCAATTGATACCTCAAGTAAATGGGGAATGTTGTCCTTAAAATATTTGATATTATCTAGACTGAGGTCATGACCGGCATTAAGGCCAAGATCAACGTCATGGGCTACTTTTGCCGCTTCGATAAATGGGAGAATGCCGTTTTTATTACCTTTACCATAGGCCTTAGCGTAACTTTCAGTATATAGTTCAATGCGATCGGCCCCGGTTTGTGCCGTACCCTCTACCATTTTGATGTCGGCATCAACGAAAATGGAGGTTCTGATTCCGTTTTCTTTGAATGTATGAATGATGTCTTTTAGAAAGCTTTTGTGCGTAACGGTATCCCAACCTGCATTTGAGGTAATGGCATCAACGGCATCAGGCACCAAGGTTACCTGTGTGGGTTTTGTTTCTAGAACCAGGTCAACGAATTCTCGAATAGGGTTACCTTCAATATTGAACTCGGTGGCAACCACTTTTACCAAATCTCTTGCGTCTTGGTAGCGAATATGTCTTTCGTCAGGTCGTGGGTGTACAGTGATGCCCTGTGCACCAAATTCTTCTATGTCGGTTGATACTTTGATGAGATTGGGCATATTTCCGCCACGTGAATTTCGCAAAGTGGCTATTTTATTTACGTTTACACTTAATTTGGTCATAAGCTTTGATTCCTTGTTTTAAGGTATGTTCATTTTAGTTTTTACTAGTATGAACCTGATTGAATTTTTGAACGGGCACGGTGTTCAAGGTCAAAAATACAAAATAGGCACAGCTTTTGATATTTTTAATCACTGTTGTCCGATAAAAAACATTCAACTCTCTTTAAAACCTTCAATTATTATGTTTATAAAGGTTTTGGAATAAGAGGCCTTAACTTTTATATATTGTGTTGAAAACCTGCCTGCCTGCCTGCCGGCAGGTTATGATATGCGAAAACCTTAAATCGTTACTATGCAGATTATCAGTCAGTTACAACCTGCCTGTCCGGCAGGCAGGCAGGTCAAGTCTTTGTTCTTTATTCTAACAGCGAAGCGGTCTTTTATCTTTTATCGGACAATACTAATTTTTAATTAGTATTTTGCGTTACTATTATGACCATGCAGATCCAAAAACAAATTTTAACAAATTTACCGATCTTTAAAGTTGGTGATTCTTTGAAAAAAGTAATCCGATTTTTTAAAGACCATGCCTATTCGCATATTGCCGTAGTTGAAAAAGGCAGGTTTTTAGGGGTGTTAAGTGAAACGGATCTAGAGAGCTTTGAGAATGATAAAAAAGTGGAGGGCCAAAGGTATGGTTTAGAGGCTTTTTTTGTTCGCAAAGAAACGAACTGGCTTGACGTATTGGAGACTTTCGCCCGTAACGAGGCAAATCTTTTACCGATCTTAGGTGATAATGAAGAAGTTTTGG
>JAJRSY010000126.1 GCA_024278565.1 Bacteroidota bacterium | reverse complement strand
TGAAATTACGCGCCGTGCCCTTGAATATAAGATTACCTGCTTCATCACCTTTCCATGCTTTTACGAATGCGAAATCTGCCTTATATGCCGGTTCCAAAACATACATTTTACCATTGAATTCCCTAGTTTCCTTTCCTTTGCCCACTTCGGTGCCATAACCTGCTGGGGTGTAAAATGCTGGGAAACCCGCTTGGGCAGCTCTACACTTTTCGGCCAAAGTACCCTGCGGTGTCAACTCTACCTCGAGTTCACCACTCAACATTTGACGTTCAAATTCATCGTTTTCACCAACATAAGAAGAAATCATTTTTTTTATCTGGTGCTTTTGTAGCAACAGGCCCAAACCAAAATCGTCGACGCCGGCATTGTTAGAAATACAGGTAATATCGGTGATTTCCATTGCGACCAATTCGGCAATGGCATTCTCGGGAATACCACATAAGCCAAACCCGCCCAACATTAAGGTCATTCCGTTCCGAACCCCTTGTAATGCATCTTTGACATTATCAACACTCTTGCGAATCATCTGTTTTTGTTTAGAAATATTTTCTCTACTAATTTACAGATTTAATAGAAGGTCTACAAATAAATAAAAAGGTGTCTTTTAGAAAAGTTGTAACTAATCAGTATTGGGGGAAAAGTTAAAATATTGAAAATCAACATACCGTTGAATTTAAACGCAAGGTTCGCAAAGTCATATTATATTGGTTTTAAATACTTTGCGAACCTTGCGGTTTTTCCTTGCGCTCCTTGCGTTTAGATTTCCCTTCCGGTACTCAAGAGGTCGGCTCTAAAACTTGATACTGATTAGTCACGAAAAGTTAACTGCAAAAAACACCCCGCTAAAAACGGGGATACTTCAATTTATTATGCCAAACAAAACCTATGAAACAATAGGGTTCTTGTTAAAAATCCACATCATCTAAATCCTCATCTCCGGAATCGCTGTTCTTTAAGGCTTCTTTACGAACTTTATTACAGTCAAGATTGATCGACATATTCCTGGGTCGTGGAAAAGCCCCGTCTGAAATACCCAAGTCTTTATTTTCGTAGTTTTTCTTCATGTACAAACCCCAGATCGGCAATGCCATGGCTGCCCCTTGACCGTAGGTTATACTACCAAAATGGACTGCCCTATCTTCACCGCCAACCCATACACCGGTTACCAAATTGGGCACCATACCCATAAACCAGCCATCACTTTGGTTTTGTGTTGTGCCCGTTTTGCCTGCGATCGGATTCGTAAAACCATAAGGGTACCCCGTGATAATCTCTTTATAGACGGTTGTTTTTTTCTGGTAACTGTGCCTAAGTCGCGTGCCCGAACCTCCTTGGGTGACCCCTTGCATCAAATCCAACATCGCATACGATACCTCTTTACTCAATACGTCTTTGGTCTCTGGCACGTATTCATACAATACGGTGCCATTTCTATCTTCAATTCGGGTAACCATTACGGGCTTTACATACACCCCTTGGTTGACAAAGGTGCCATAAGCCCCCACCATCTCGTACACATTAACATCAGTTGTGCCCAATGCAATGGAAGGCACCTCGGGAATCTCTCTTGTCAACCCTAAATTCTTGACAATCGATACCACCGATTTCGGACCTACCCGATCGATCAATTGAGCCGTTACCGTGTTCACTGAATTCGCCAAAGCAGATTTTAAGGTATAGTTTTTTCCGGAATATTTACCATCTGCATTTTTTGGACACCAAGGCTCAGGGTTGCCGTGTTTTTCCGCCTCAATACAATATTGGGTGTCGGGCAGCGAATCACAAGGTGACAATCGCAGCTGATCTATGGCCGCGGCATACACGAAAGGCTTAAAGGTAGATCCCGCCTGTCGCGCCCCTTGTATTACATTATCGTATTGAAAGTGTTTGTAATTAATGCCTCCTACCCATGCCTTAACATGGCCGGTCTGTGGCTCCATGGACATCATGGCGGTACGTAAAAATGATTTGTAATACCTGATGGAATCCAAAGGTGTCATTATAGTGTCCTTCTCTCGGGTGTCGCTTTCCCAATCAAATACGGTCATTTCGGTTTTCTCGTTGAAGGATGCACGTATTTCCTTTTCAGATTTTCCTGCATCTTTCATCAAGCGCCATCGGTCTGAGGTTTTCATGCCCCTTTCGATGATTTTTTTTACCTCGCTCTTGTCAAGGTCCAAAAACGGAGCTGTTCTGTTACGATCTGGTGTGTTTTGATGAAAAAACTCTTTTTGTAGGTTTTTCATGTGTGCATAGACCGCCCCCTCAGCATTGGCCTGTATTCTAGAATCAATGGTGGTGTATATTTTCAGACCATCTAAATAAAGATTATATCGGTCTCGTTCACCTTCCAAGGCCGGTTTGGGGTTTTTCTTGATCCACTTGTTCATAAAGCGCTGAAGGTGCATTCTAAAATAGGTGGCAAGGCCCTCTCGGTGCGATTCAGGGCTAAAATTAATGTCCATTTTCAAGGCCTGAAGTGAATCTTTCTCCTTTTCGGTGATGTAATTGTATTTGGCCAGTTGACCCAAAACCGTATTCCTTCTATTGAACACCAACTCTTCCCTACGAATAGGGTTATACAGGGATGAGTTCTTCAACATACCCACCAATACCGCAGATTCCTCTATTTTCAGATTTTTTGCCTCTTTGCCAAAATAAATCCTGGAAGCCGATCGAATACCGTCGGCATTGTAGTGAAAATCGTATTGGTTGAGGTACATGGCAATAATCTCTTCTTTGGTATACTGTCTTTCCAATTGGGTGGCTATAACCCACTCCTTTATCTTTTGCTTAATGGTCTGTAATTTGTTCCTAGATCTTACACCAACAAATAATTGCCTTGCCAATTGTTGTGGAATAGTACTGGCACCACCGCGTTTTCCCAAGAAGAAAATTGCCCGCAGCGTTCCACGGGCATCAATGCCCGAATGGTCATAATACCGCGCATCTTCTGTAGCGACCAAAGCATTCACCAAGTTTTCGGGCAGTTCGTCAAATGAAACGGGTGTACGGTTATCATCTAAATAGAACTTGCCCAGTGTTTTGCCATCCGAAGACAAAATTTCTGTGGCCAAATTGGTCTGTGGGTTTTCTAAATGCCCATAAGTGGGCAAATCACCGAACCAACCCCAAGATGCTATGAGAAAAATAAGTGCAACAGAAAGAATTCCTGTGATAAACAGGATCCAGAACCATTTGATGAATTTGAAAAAGCCTTTGGTTCCCCTTTTTTTTACACCCTTTGCCATATACTTATTTATTGTTTTTTTCAATCTCGAAACCTACATCGGTGATACCTTCAAGATTGACCACCCCTTCTACACTCCCGTTTTTGCGCATGGCATGTGTCAGGCGCAACGTATATACGCCAAGCGAACGAAAAACGATGTTTTCTTTATACCATAATTTGTTCTCCTTAATACTACCAAACCCTTTTCCTAACCAACTACCATCAGGCAATGCCATCTCATACTCTAAGGTATCGGTAACGGTTTCCCCACCAGGGTAATCAAGTTCTGCGATTAAAAAGAGATTGTTGTAAGGGTAATTTTCATCGTTTCTTACATTAATGAACAGATTGTATTTCTGAACTGAATCTATTTCTGAAAATCGAAACTCCATCACAGCATCTTTTGCCCAAGAACCACCCTCAGTAGTTTTAAATTCAGATAGTACCAAAGATTCATTACAAGAAACCATGATAGAAAATACTAGTAAAACTAACAAAATACTACGCATTTTTAGTACGTCTTTTAGATCTATTGGAATTATTATTTTTATTCCTTTTTCTTGTATTGGAACTGTTCGAATTAGCCCTATTTCGATTGTTGTTTCTTCTTTTTTTATTCCTATTTCTACTTTTCTTGCTGTGTTTGGGCCTATCAAATCGGGTAAGGCTACCTTGGCCCACTACTTTTTCAAAGACCACCCTTTCCTCAATAACATGCTCTACGGCATATTCTTCCAAACTACTTACCTTTTCTTTCTTTTTGTTCTTTTCCAAAATCTCGTTTACCTGCTCTTTAGAAAGCACATGCCAATTGGCCGGATCATCTTTGTACGAGAACCAGAGTATCGCCTTAAAAATGTCGGTTTTTTGGCAAAATGCCAATCCCTTTTCGGTAAGAAGTTTGGTGTCTTGTGATGGAAAATCCTTTAAGGCATCCAAATAAACATCCAGCTCATAATTCAAACAGCATTTTAGTTTACCACACTGGCCAGCAAGTTTTTGGGGGTTTAGTGAAAGCTGTTGGTAACGGGCGGCCGAAGTGCTTACTGATCTGAAATCG
>JAJRSY010000125.1 GCA_024278565.1 Bacteroidota bacterium | reverse complement strand
GTTGTTGCTCAACTTCTCTAAAACCTCTTTTACGCCATCCAACAGTTCCACCGGATGCGTTATCATTCTCTTACCTAGATTCAACAATTCGGTAATCGTTGCTTGTGAAATGGTATTATTTGAAAGATCCACGGCCGATTCGATCATTGAGAGCATAAAACCCTTGATTCCATACCCGTAGATCTCCAAATTTTTCATTTCCATTTTGAACAGCTCTTGGTCTATCTTGTTCTTGGTCTCAAAACCATCGAGCATACTGGCGAACTCTTCCTCGGCCTCTCTAAAATAGGTCTCGTTCACCCACAACGTATCATCGGCATCAAAACCTACGACCTTGATATCACTATAGTCTACCTCCATGCCGCTTGTGCTCTTTTTAGATCTTCTGGAGTGTCAATTTCTATTCCACTTACGGTGGTCTCTACCATTTTTATTTTCTTTCCGTATTCCAAATACCGTATGGCCTCAATTTTTTCGGTCGCTTCCAATGGCAGCATGGGCAAACGTTGAAAATCCATTAAGGCGCTTTTACGAAATGCGTATATGCCCTTGTGCTTGTAATAAGTGGTTTCCACATCCGTAGCTCTTGGGTACGGAATAGGGGAACGGGAAAAATACAGCGCAAAATTTCTATTGTCAACGATCACCTTCACCGTATTAGGGTTATTGATCTCATCAGAATCGGTAATTTCAACCATAAGCGATGCCAAATCAATCTCCTTGTCGTTATCATCCTTGAATACCCCAAGCACGGCCGCCAAACTTTTTTTATCGGTAAAGGGCTCGTCGCCCTGCACATTGACAATGATATCAACGTTCATATCAGTCACAGCTTCGGCGATTCGGTCACTACCGCAATCATGCTCTTTTATGCTCATTATGGCCTCACCGCCCGCTTCGGTAATTGCATCGAAAATAACGGTACTATCTGTCACCACGTATACCTTATCGAACAACCCGGCCCGCTTCGCGGCTTCATAGGTTCGAACAATTACCGGCTTGCCCGATAGATCCTTCATCAATTTTGCAGGAAATCTTGAAGCTGCGTAGCGCGCGGGTATCATTGCTATTATTTTCATAGTATTTCTGACACAAATTTCACGAATTCACACTGATTTTTTTTTGGTACATGATAAAAAACAAAACTATGTTCTGGTTCTAGGTCTCAACTTTCTGTATATTCTAAAAATAACGAACAAGATGATGATGACCAAAATCACCGCTAGAAACGGAGCGAATATCGAAGCTGTGGTGACCACTACTGCCGTACCCGTTTCCAAAGTAGAGACAATGGGATTTGCCAAGCCACCCGTAGTTGCTGTTGAGGCAAGCCTACCAGCTGCTCCTGCTCCTTTTATCGCTGTTGCCGTACCACCGCCCGCAATAATGGCCAAAGACCATGTAACCACAGGATCCAACCCGGCAACTGTCGAAACCATTACTGCCGTACCCGCAATTGCCGCCAAGGGCACCGCTGCACTGTCCAACATATTATCCACCCATGGAATAAAGTAAGCGAACACCTCCACCACCGTGGCAACACCAAGGGTTATGACGGCCGCCAGACCACCTATCCACTGCCAACTATCATTGAGTTCCCAAACATTGAAATACGAGGCCAAACTCAATGCAAATAAGGGTAAAAACACCCGAAAGCCTACCGACGCAGCAAGACCAAGCCCTAGAAATATGCTGATTACCGTTTCAGAAGTCATTGGTTATTGGTTATTGGTTAATGAAAAATGCGACAATTATTTACAACTTCATACAAAATTCAAATTTATTGCTGTTCGATCTTATCACCTTTCTAGGCTTCTTTAGCTTTTACGAATTTAATCTATTCCGCTCCAAGAAAAAAATCGTTCTTGAATCCGATCAGGTACAATTGCTTTTTAGCCCTTGTAACAGCAGTGTACAACCAACGTAGGTATTCTTTATCCACGCCATTGGGCAGGTAGGGCTGTTCTACAAAAACAGTATCCCATTGACCACCTTGAGATTTATGGCAAGTTATTGCATATGAGAATTTTACCTGTAAAGAATTAAAGTATTTATTCCCCTTTACTCCCAAGAACTTTTTATACTTTGAGGTTTCGTGTGCATAGTCTTCCATCACTTTCTGGTACAGCCTATTACCGTCTTCGTACGAAAGCGAAGGGGTGACGGCCTGTATGGTATCTAACAACAAAACGGTCTCAAAAGGTTTTTGATCGGGGTAGTCAACCATTTGCACCTTGACCTCGGCGAACTTGAACGAGTACAGCTCTTTAATGGCAAAGATCTCTAATACTTCAATAATATCACCATTTGCGATAAAGCCAGCTTCTGACTTGGTCTCGAGCCAAAAATAATTGTTCTTTACCACCATCATAAAATCCCCTACCGCCAATTCATTCTCCAAAAACAGTATTCTACTGCGTATATTCTCATTGTAGAGGTTTGCCCTTTTGTTCGATCGAACAATAAATGCGGTCTCCTCTTTCCCATGCTCTGAATAAGAAGTATCTATGGCTTCTTGGATCTCAAACCCATCGGTAAGGCGAACGATATCTTTGAAGGGATCTACATCAAATTGAAACGCCTCGTAATACCCGCCCTGTATCTGCTCTCTAAGAATCGTTGCATTCATTAAAATACCTGAATCCTCGGCTTGCCGTACCACCTCATCCAATTCTAGGCGTATTACCTCCTTATTATAGTTCAAAGCAAGTTTGTCGGCATCCAAAGCAGGGCTCAAATTTAGGCGAACAGGTGGCAATTGAGCAGTATCACCAATTAATATCAATTTACAGTTGTGCCCCGAATAGACAAACATCAACAGATCATCAAGTAAAGAGCCATTCTCGAACAATTTAGAATCTGCTGGGGTATCAGGTATCATTGAGGCCTCATCAACAATGAATATCGTATTTCGGTGCTTGTTCGGCGCAAGAACGAACTGTACCCCGCCCCCACTTTGCTTTTTTGGAAAATATATTTTTCGATGGATGGTAAATGCCTGCGTCTTCGAATAGTTCGCCATTACCTTGGCCGCCCTGCCCGTAGGGGCCATTAACACCGATTTCATGGTTGTTTTCCACAAACTATTGACCAAGGTGCCCACGAGGGTTGTTTTGCCCGTACCGGCAAAGCCTTTCAGCAAAAAAATTGTTTCTTTTTCTTTGGATAAAATATACTTGGCCAATTTCTGTAAGGCAACAGATTGCTTAAGTGTAGGGTCGTGAGGAAAGCGATCCTTTAATAAATTATAAAAAGTAGTTTCTGTAAGAGCGTTCATACGTGTTCAAATATAAACAGGATTTTTAGGGGAAAACCTTTTACGATTGAAAAAAAAATGTAAATTTGTCTAAACCACAAAATTTAATTAACACGAAACGAAATGAAAACTGGAATACAAATTCTACTTTGGTTACTTTGCGCAGGACTGGCATATATGATATACCAATCGATAACAGGCCCTATTCAATTTCAAAAAGTGAGGCAAGAGCGTTATTCAAAGGTTATTTCTAATTTGAAAGATATACGAATTTCTCAAGAAGCCCACAAAACGGTTAAAGGCAAATATGCCAAAGACTTTAAAAGTCTGATTAGTTTTGTTGATACTGGTAACTTTACCATAACCCAACAAAAAGATTCTTCGTTTGTCAGGTTCGATAAAGCGTTTGGTATTGATATGCCCCGTGATACGGTCATAATTGACACGCTTGGCTTCGTATCGATTAAAGATTCGCTCTTCAGAAAAGATGATCGCTTTAAAACAATGATGAACGTACCAGGTGCAACTGGTGGAGAAAAATTTGAAATGGAAGCCAAAATTATTGATAAAGGTGGTTACAAAGCCCCTGTTTTTGAGGTCAAAGTTGCGAAGAAGGTGGTTTTGGGCGACCAACCCAAAGACCTTTTAGAGCGCGAACTTACCCACAATAGCGTAGAAGAGGTAAACGGTGAGTATATTTCAGTAGGCTCCTTGACCCAAGTAAGTACCAGTGGAAACTGGCCGCCCGTATATGACAGAAGAGGTAAAAAATAATGTAGCGGACAATGCTGCACAAGAATTCAATAAACTGTCCATTCAAGTTAGCTTGAGTGGACTTTCTTTTTGTGTACTTGATACGATCAGCAATAGCATTCTCGATTCGGGCAAGTTGGTTTTTGAGAAAGAACGTAGCCCCTACGGCCTGCAAAAAGGATTGGTAACCCTATTCGAAAAGCACCATCTTGCAAAAAGAATTTTTTCTGAAATCGTAGTCGTACATCGCAACAAGCTGTTCAGTTTGGTGCCGAAATCTTTGTTCAATGCTGATGAAATGGCAAATTATTTAAAGTTCAACACGAAAATATTTGCCAATGACCATATCGACTATGATGAGGTTGAAAGTTATGATATGATAAATGTGTATGTACCTTTTGTGAATATCAACAACTATATTTATGAACTGTTCGGCGAGTTCACCTTCAAACACAATGGCACCGTGATGATAGCATCTCTTTTAAGCGGCCACAAGACCACCAAAGACCCCAGCTGTTACGTATTCATAGCTGACCAACAAATGGATGTTACCGTTATCTCCCAAAAAAAATTACTTCTCTATAACAGCTTTGATTTTACGACAAAAGAAGATTTTATCTATTACCTGCTCTTTACCCTTGAACAGTTACAACTTGATACCGAGACAGTCAAACTAAAGCTATTTGGAGAAATCGAAGAAGGTGACGTTATCTATAACATCTGCCATCAATACGTAAAGCATATTTCTATTTTTGTTCCATCCGTTTCCTCACTTCCGATGGGTATGGGAAAGGAATCCATTGATTTTACAGTCCTAAAGGCCCTCTAATGCGCATTATTTCAGGCAAACACAAAAGCAGGCGAATTTCAGCCCCTCGCAAGCTACCCGTCAGGCCCACGACCGATATGGCCAAAGAATCGCTTTTCAACATATTGAACAACCAGTACTATTTTGACGAGGTCTCGGTTCTGGACCTTTTTGCGGGCACTGGAAACATCGGTTATGAATTTGGATCTAGGGGATCTCAGAAAATCACAGCGGTAGATGCCGATTTTGGCTGTGTACGATTTATTGAGAAAACTGCCGAAGAACTCGAATTGAACATTACCGCGGTAAAAAACGATGTATTCACTTATTTGGAAAAAACAGTCTTAAAAGCCAATATAATCTTTGCCGACCCCCCCTATGATATGTCTTTGGAAAAATTTGAGCAAATACCTGAATTGATTTTCAAGAACGAAATACTTTTGGAAGATGGGGTATTGATCATTGAACACGCCAAACAGATGGATCTATCGTATCTTGAACATTTCTTAAGCCATAGAAAGTATGGTGGTAGTGTTTTTAGTTTTTTCGAGAATACCACATGAGGGTTTTTAAACATCCGGGCAAAGAAACCCTTCGACTACGCTCAGGGTTAACCTGCCTGCCAGACAGGCATGGTTCGACTGCCCACACTGAAAGTGTGGAGCCTCATTAAAAAGCAGGCCGTAAGCCGGATTCTGTCTCCGCCAGAGGCGGATCCCTATCATTTATCTAGGCCTTCAGTTGCCCAAAGGCTCTAACCGCCTACCCTTCGGCTCGGGCGTGCAGCCCTCAAACACCGATTTACATGACGTTTCACCGCATAGAGTTTACCTGATTTCACTACAGCATTACCTGTACATACTTTCTGCTGCACTTGTCCTGTTCCGTTAAAAACGAAACGACGGGCGTTACCCGCTATGCCGCACTATGGTGTCCGGACTTTCCTCCCTGCGCCGAACTAGGTTCAGCACACGGCGATAAGGTGGCCTGCTTGGGGCAAAGGTAACTGAATAAGCGATAATTGTTGATAAAAATTCACTTAATCCCCTTTGGAGCCCTTTGATAGTACATTGCTATTTTTATATTTGTAGACCGTCGCAGAACCGACGAAAACCTTAAACCCGAATATTGGAACCTTTTGTAGTATCAGCCCGAAAGTACAGACCCCAGACATTCAAAGATGTGGTAGGTCAAAAAGCCATTACCAACACCTTGCAGAATGCCATTGAAAATAATCATTTGGCGCAGGCGCTTCTTTTTTGTGGACCTCGTGGTGTGGGCAAGACCACTTGTGCACGTATTTTGGCGAAACAAATCAATTCAGATGGCACCCAAGGGGAAGACGAGGATTTTGCCTTTAATATTTTTGAGCTTGATGCCGCTTCGAACAATTCGGTCGATGATATTCGTAATTTGATCGATCAGGTTCGTATTCCGCCCCAAGTGGGCAACTACAAAGTTTATATAATCGATGAGGTGCACATGCTCTCGACATCGGCCTTCAATGCATTTTTAAAAACATTGGAAGAGCCACCAAAACACGCCATATTCATATTGGCGACCACCGAGAAGCACAAGATCATACCCACCATATTATCACGTTGCCAGATTTTTGATTTCAAGCGCATCACCGTAAAGGATACCGCCGAATACCTAAAGCACATCGCCGAGAGCCAAGGTATTGAAGCCGAAGATGATGCCCTTCACATTATCGCCCAAAAGGCTGATGGAGCCATGCGCGACGCACTTTCCATCTTTGATAGGGTGGTTAGTTTTTCCGGTAAACAATTGACCCGAAAAGCGGTAACCGAAAACCTGAACGTACTTGATTACGACACTTATTTTGAAGCTACGGATCTTATTTTAGAGCACAACATACCCGAATTACTGCTTTTGTTCAACAGAACCCTTGCACTGGGCTTTGATGGCCACCATTTTATCAGCGGACTGGCCTCACATTTCAGAGACCTTATGGTATGCCAACATCAAAGCACCATCGATTTATTGGAAGTGGGCGAGACCGCCAAAAAAAGCTATCTCGAACAGTCTAAAAAAACCTCCAATTCCTTTTTGTTAAAGGCTTTGAACATTGCCAACGACTGCGATCTTAAATACAAGACCAGTAAGAACCAACGGCTTTTAGTAGAACTTTCGTTAATGAAACTGGCCTCCATCGATTTTGATGGAGAAAAAAAAAATCCTGAATCGGTAGCTTTAGCGAATACCACAATTGAATATATTGCTCCTGCTTCCTTTTTTAGGGGGATGAACGTTTCTAAAAAACCTTCCGAAGAAATCAGTATTGCAAAAATCGAAGTCGCTTCTGAACCATCGGATGCCTCTGACGACGCACCTTTGGTCATTACAAATCCTGATTCTATTTCTGTAATAGACCATAATGTCGCTAAACAAGAAGTACCCAAGACTACACAGAACCCAATAACAGAAATCCAAACAGAGGTGCTCCCTACTATTACCAAAGAAGAAACCATTGTAGCCAATCAAATCGATATTAAACCTGCAGCAAAAAGGGTTTCGGGTCTTTCCATATCAAGTATAAAGGCAAAGAAAGAACACGAACGCAGTAAAAAAGATGCGAACATTGACGAAAGCCAATTGCCCAATGAAGCTTTTACCGTAGAAACGTTGCAACAACATTGGGCTGATTTTGTTCAAAAAATCGACAAGGAAGGGCGCAAAATATTGGCCTCGAACCTACACACCGACCTGCCTAAATTGAAAGATGAAACTACCATTTGTATCGAAATGCCGAACGATACCATGAAAAAGGAAATCGAGCGTGAGCAATACGACCTGATGGAATATCTAAAATTAAAATTGAACAACCATTTCATCAGCCTCAGCATTACGGTCAACGAGAAAACAGCAAAAAAGTTCGCTTTCACCCCTGAGGAAAAATATGAGAAACTGCGAAAAAAGAACCCGGCAATCGATCTACTCCGAAAAGAGTTCGACCTAGACCTTTGATTTGCCCGAAATTCGTATTCGAAGTGTATATATAAACATTACAATCGCTATTATCAACAGACCAAAGGCTTCTCTACCCAACTCAATATTGACGATATCGCCAGCTCCAATTTCAAAGCCTTCAAACTTGGGCGGATATAGATAGAAGAACCCCGCAAAGCACAAAACACCCATAATCAAGGTAACCACAAAAGAAACCCTGTTCAAGGCAAATGCAAAAGAAACCAAAGCAGCTACGCCCCAAATAACAATCCAAACAAAAGCATCTGGGTCATTGTACTGTAGTACTGCCGAAATCAAAAACAGAACGGCAAAAATAAATCCGGTTACCTTAAATATTACTTTCATTTTGAAAAATTTAAAAGTCGGTGGTTTAGATGTTTCGTTTAACAAATAAATTTAGACGTTTTATCACAGTTAAGTTAAACTTCTAAACTTATTTGTTAAACTCCTAAACTTTTTCATGTTTATAGGTATTTGATTAGTTTCAACCTACTAAAAATAAGTAAGTCTATCGTCTAATGTCCATCCGTCTAGTGTCACTGGCTTAATATATGCTGCTCTAAGATACGAAATACCTCAGTTGATTGTAACATTTTGTTAGTTTCCCAGCCCTTATTATTCGAAATAAAAATAGGAAAATCATCAGTGTCCTCGGGAATCCTTCCATGTGAACCTTTTACCAACTTGGCATCCAAAGGAATAATATCCATAACGGTTCTAAAGCCCATTTTCTTTTTTATCAGCTTCGAAATAATCTTGGCCATGACCAATTTGTCTTTGGGGTCGGTTAGCATCTCAACGGGATCATAGCCCGGTTTTTTATGAATATCCACCATTCGGGCATAATCGGGGGCTTTGGCATCATCAAACCAAAAATAATAGGTGAACCACGAACCTGCATCTGCCAAAACCACTAGATCGCCACAGCGTTCATGGTTCAAATGTACTTCTTTTATAGCCTCTCCCTCCAACACTTTTTCAACTCCGACCACCTTTCCCAACAATTCCTTGACCTTTGATTTAAGCGATGGGTCGTTCAGATAAATATGTGCGATCTGATGATCGGCAACGGCAAAGGCCTTGCTGACACCTGGATCCATTAGCTCAAGCCCACGCTCGACCCTAATGTTCAAATAGCCCGCTTTACGCAATACCCTGTTCAAATGAACGGGATTGTTCACATTGGTTATACCGTATTCTGACAAGAGGATGATATTCGCATCTTGCTTTTGGTAATAGGTCACCAACTGCTTCACCACGGCATCAATTTCGTTAAGGTCTTTAAAAATGATCTCAAAATCGATCCCGTGCCTTTGCAGGTTATAATCAAGATGCGGTAAATAGACCAAGGTAAGGGTGGGGTCGTACAGCTGATCTGTTTTTGTGGTGGCATCGGCGATCCATTGGCTTGATCTTATCGATGTTTTCGGTCCCCAAAAATGAAACAGCGGAAAGGTGCCCAGTTCATTTTGCAAGATGTCGCGCAATTCAGCGGGATGGGAATATATATCGGGGATCTTTCTGCCATCTGCCAAATAATTCGGGCGGGGAGTTACACCAAAATCGGTGGTGCCGTACATATTGTACCACCAGAACATATTGGCACAGGTGAACCCAGGATTCTCTTTTTTCAGCTTGTCCCATATTTTTTCACTTTTAACCAGTTTGTTCGATTGCCTCCAGAATTTCACTTCGCACTCGTCTTTAAAATACCATCCGTCACCCACGATACCGTGTTCTGAGGGGTGTTTTCCGGTAAGGTAAGTAGACTGGGCCGTACAGGTGACCGCAGGCAGCACCGGTCTTATCAAAGCTGATCTACCCTGATCCAAAAACGATTTGATAAAGGGAGTGTGCTCACCAATTAGGCGCTTTGTCAAGCCCACTACATTTATCACCACTGTTTTTTTCATGGGATTACAATCTCTCTTTTAACCAATTGATTTCTCGAACAATGGACTCTGACAAGTCTCGTTTAAGTTCTTTAGGAAGTACTTCCCAGGTATAGGTCTCTATCTCCAAATGCGCTGAAACGGTATGCTGTTTTAAATAATCAAGTACTTTTAAAATATGATCTTGGGTTGAGAACAACTTTTCGAACCGCTCTAAGAAAATGGGCACATGAAAATGGGCACGGAGTTCGGTAAAGTCTTTTCTGTTTTCCAAAACCATCGGCAGATCATTGTATGTTCTTACCGTACCGCCCACTTTCTCGGTCACTTGGTGCAAATAGGTGGGTTCGTTAAAACTTGAAAGCGATTTCCATATCGCCTCTTTCTCTGCTTCTTTGTATATGATCTTCAAGGCAGCACTTACTTGGATCTTTCCGACTTTTATACCTGCTTTGTCAAATTTCTTGAACGTATTTTCGGGGTCTTCAAAGGCCAATGAGAAATGGCAGATGTCATAACAGACCGTAATGTAACGTTTTATCAGCTTCTCGGCTTCCTCGGTTTCTTTTCCCAACTGCTTTTTTAAAAATCGACTTGCAATCGGCACTAGGTGGTCTTTAAAAAAAACCAAAACCTCATCGCTGTTCTCAATCAATCCGTCTGGTTCGGGTTCTATATCCAAATGCAGGTATTTTCCCTTTTCATGTTCTAATCTATAGAGTTGGACCACTATTTCTGAAAGGTGTTTTGCTCCTTCTTCAAAAGTCTTTTTCCTTAGTTCTTCGGATCCGTGCCAATGTTTATAACTGATGGGAGAGGTGGAAATACCGCCTGACATTCCCTCTGGAAGCAATTCGGCCAATTGCTTAAAAAGACGTTTGGTATAGGCGAGCCTTTCTTTGGCCGTCCAATCTGGGGCATGTACCTTGTCTTTTACCCGCTCGTCATGAAAGTTACCGTAAGGAAATCCGTTCATGGTAAATACGTAAATATCGTTTTGATGTAACCATTGCTTGAATTCTGGAAGGTATTTTTTTTCATTGAGCTCCTCACTTGCTTTATTTGACAGGCGCAGTCCCAACCCGAACGGTTTATCAGGGGAAACCTCTTTTTTTATATGGGGGACATACTCTTTTAGGCTATTGAACGTATGTTTCCAATTCGAACCTGGGTGAATATTGGTACAATAGGTAAGGTGGTATGTATTGTTGATCAGCATCTACACAATCTGCGATTTACAAGATTCATTTAAGACGGTCACCGCCTTCCTCATTCGTTCTAAATCAATTTCGTTTACATCGTGCTTCTTTCCCAAACCTGAAATCAAGGTGACACAAAGCTCGCCCCCCAGGTGTTCTTGAAATTCCTGAATGCCCTGTAACAACACATCTTTTTCAGCATCGTTTTTCAAAGGAACCTGTAGATCGAACCCTATTTGGCGCATTAGATTTAGAATTCGTTCCAAGGTAGCCTCTGTTATCAAGCCCAACAATTGGGCGTAGGTAAGGTCAAGGGCTATACCCTTTGCCACGGCTTCCCCGTGCCTGAGCTTATAATCTGTCAGTTGTTCTAATTTATGCGCTGCCCAATGGCCAAAATCCAACGGTCTTGAAGATCCGTTTTCAAAGGGGTCGCCACCTTGTGCGATATGGTGCATGTGCATTTTGGCACATTTATAGATCACATAGTGCATAGATTTCGCATCCCTTTCTTTCAATTTATTTGTGTTCAACTCCAGGTATTCGAAAAACCCCCTATCCTTTATAAGGGCCACTTTGACGGCTTCGGCAATTCCGGCAATCCAATCCCTTTGCTTTAAGGTTCCCAAGAAATCAAAATCATTGATAACGGCGTAGGGAGGTGCAAAGGTGCCCAAGAAATTTTTCTTTTTAAAACTATTGATTCCATTTTTCACCCCCACGGCTGCATCGTTCTGAGAAAGTACCGTTGTGGGCACACGTATCAATTTCACCCCTCTGTGTGCTATTGCAGCGGCATACCCGGCCATGTCGAGAACGGCACCACCGCCAATGATCACTACAAAAGAATGCCGATCAATATGTTCGTCGTTGATCGCCCTTAAGACTTTCTCCACACTTTTTGTATCGTTCTTAGATTGCTCGCCACCCGAAATAACCAAGCTGGCCGTATGTTGTAGGTTATTTGAATTATGGTTGCAATAATTTGTTATGGCATCTAACAAATCGGGGTGATTATCGCTGACACCATCATCGATAACAAATAGCAATTTTATTGCCCCATTTTTTTTATATCCCTCTAAAACATCCTTGAACAAGCTGTTCTCAATATCGAACAGGTTTTGCGTAAAATGAAGTTTATAGCGAAATGCTACGGAGAAGGATTGCTCTACAGGTTTAAATTCCATCGAAATACTATTAGTCACTTAGTGACTGTAAATAAATAATTACTCTGTTTTGACTTGCTATTTTGTCTTTACTTTTCGTTAAAAAACAGAACCATAGCTATGGCTATGCTTTTGCCACTGCTCCACCTCGCCCATAGCTCCCGCTATGTCGTGCCTCAATTAAAAAACAAAATTTCTGAATCAAATTCAAAGCACTTATTTATTTACAGTCACTTATTAGGTGACAGCAAAAAGCTTTGACAAAAGTATGGATAACGGCAACAACAATAAAATGAGCAAACCATACCACCAGACCGAAAAACCAACCGCCAAGGCAGCATCCAACGCTATAAGCGAAAGTACACCGGCCATAACCGCTTTTTTTATGTTCTCTGGGGAATTTTTTCGGTGGGCATTTATCAAGGGGCGATACACCAAAAAAGCGAACAACATTAAAAAAGGGGCCGTTATGCCTATTTGCCCGGTTTTAAACGCCACCATACCTACAACGCCCAAAATCACGAGAGCGTACAAAATACCCGCCCAAATAATATGTTTTTTATTGTTACCGTGTACCTCGCCCCTACTGATGAGTGTTATGGCAAAAATATACACCAAGGGAACAATAGCATACCACCATTGGTTAAGCATACCTAAAACCGACATACCGAGCATCAGGTTCAAACCCCGGCAAAGACCCATGTTCAATGGCCCTAAAAAACCGTGCTTCTTTGAAATCGAATCATAAAAAACAATCGAAAAAGCGAGTATTACGGCGATTGCACCACTAAGTTGGTTGACGAAAAATGCCAGTACAATTCCCGATAACAATAAAAATACGCCAAAAAACGTGGCAGCCCCCAAGGAAACCAATCCACTTGGAATAGGTCTTTCAGGACGTTCTACGGAATCAAGTCCAACATCGAAAACATCATTGAGAACAACGCCACCGGCATACAGGAATACGGAAGCAAAAACGAGATAGGCAACTGAAGGTATGGGAAATAATTCCGTGTTCGCTTCAAAAAAAATTCCTGTCAGGGCAACACCCGCCAGAATATCAGCCACGGCCGTGGGTAGATTGGCGGGGCGGGCCAGTCTTAATAAACCCCCTATTACCGTTTTCATCTATGAAATATTATCAGTGTCAAATTCAAGCCTGCCTGCCCTGCCATACGGCAGGCCTGCCTCGCCGGACAGGCAGGTAAACTATAAGGCATGGTTCAATTACAATAGTTTTGAGTTTGTATTTGATACTTATGTTTGAGTTTGGGTTTATTTTTCCACTTTTGGCTCTTGACCCCTTAACACACTATTGTCATTGAACAATTTGGTTTGATTGATCCCCTCAGGGCGCAACCAATCAGATTCCTTCATTTTTCCGTTTGTGCCAAAAATATCCAGGGCATTTTGGTAACAGGTCTTTACCACATCTTCTTTAGCCACTCCCCTCTTTATCATTAAAGCAGCTGTTTTGGGCACGGCAAGCGGATCACTAACGCCCCAATCAGCAGAACTATCAACAATGATATTATCGCTTCCGAACTTTTTGACCACCTCGACCATTCGTTCATTGCCCATTTTTGTTTTAGGGTAAATGGTGAACGCCGCAATAAAGCCCCGATCCAACACCTCTTTGACGGTTTCTTCATTGTTATGGTCGATGACAACCATTGAAGGGTCAAGACCATGTTCGATACAGACCTCCATACTTTTGATGGTACCTGCCTTTTTATCTCTATGTGGGGTGTGTACCTGAACGACCATACCGAGTTCCTTCGCCATTTCCAACTGGATCCTAAAATACTTGTCCTCGGCCGGGGTCTGGTCATCATAGCCTATTTCGCCAATCGCCACCACATTCTCTTTATGAAGGTACAAGGGCAACAGTTCGATCACCTGCTCGGCAAGGGCCCCATTGTTGGCCTCTTTTGAGTTCAGGCCTATGGTACAGTAATGCTGTATACCGAACTGGCTTGCCCTAAAAGGCTCCCACCCTACCAAGCTACTGTAATAATCTTGAAAAGAACCTACCTGTGTTCGTGGCTGCCCTAACCAGAAAGAAGGTTCTATGACCGCTACAACTCCCGCTTCGGCCATTGCCTCGTAATCATCGGTCGTTCTTGCCGACATGTGCACGTGTGGGTCTATTATCATCATTTTTTCGCTCATATTTAATCTTTAAGGTTGTTCCAATTTATTTTTTTGGAGGAAATATCTTCTTTTAATTTGGGATAGGCTTCCAGTAATTTTTCGGCCTCGCGATTATCGGAATAAAAACAGCACAGGCCTGCCGCATTATTTTCACGAATATCATCACTTTTCAACAAGCGTACCATATCACTTAAAAGTGTATCATCTAAAAACTTGGAAACCGGACGCCAAAAATAAGGGTCGATGGTTCTTGATGCCGCCCAACGTTCGTGGGCATAATCTGATATAATTCGTGTCAGCTCTTTGTTCGCCCTCCTGTCAATATCATTGATAGCACTTAAATCTTCTTGCATAAAGGCCGTTTTGAGGTACATCTGGTTCCATTGTTGCTCATCAAAGTACAGTGCCGGATACGGATTGTTCAGGGCAATGGCGTTGAAAATAGTTGAAATATTGGTACGTAGCGCATCGACGGCAGCGTTCCTATATGCCTCGGGGTTGGGCAGTAAAACAAGGAACTTCAAAAAAGTTTCCAACTCACCCGTATCGGCGACTTGAATTATACTGGCAACCTTGGGGGTGAAAAACCCAATATCGGCATCCAAGGTTTTTACCAATAAGTATATACGTGACAATTGCTGAATATTGGCTTTTTGGACTTTGAGATACTTCTTCAACCCCTGATCGCCAATAACTATTTTAAGTGCCTCCCCGGTGTTTATCTTTGAAGAAATCAAACTATAGGTAAGGTACAGGTCTTTTGTAGAACGTTCAGCTGTGATTTTAAGAATTTTGCCCTCCAACCACCTTTTGGCATCTTCCCCAACATTACTTTCAATAATTTTAGCTAATTGATTGCCAATATTTTCAAATTGCATCGTGGTACTGTTTGGTTCAGAAAGCAAATTGGCATTGAGGTATTGAACTCATTTCCTTTGCCCATTCATAACCAAAAGTAAAGCTAATTATTGTAAGAAAAAATAGGTCTCGACTGCGCTCGACCTGACAAAAATCGTCTGTACCTGTCAGGCACTAATACATCTTCATCTGACATTAAAAAAATAATTGATTTTTGCCATGTACCATGCTTTAAATGAATTCTTTCTATTTTTACCCTTAGGAACTGTTAAACAAAAAATAATGCTAGGCTTAAAACTTCCCACAGACCCAAGATGGGTAAATATCGTTGAGAAAAATATTGACGAAATCTTGACCGACCACGCCTATTGCGAACAAAAAGCTGCCAGTACGGCGATTTCTTTGATTATAGGTTTTCCGGAGTACCCGGAACTGATCGAAGAAATGATAGCCCTTTCACTTGAAGAGATGGGGCATTTTAAAATGGTCCACGACAGGATCATTGCCCGCGGACAAACCTTGGGGCGTGATAGAAAAGATGAATATGTGCTAGAACTGCTAAAATTCTTTCCAAAGGGAGGCAGCCGAACAACACAGTTGGTCCACCGGTTATTGTATGCTGCCTTGATCGAGGCCAGAAGCTGCGAGCGGTTTCGGTTGCTATCAGAACAGCTCGAGGACAGAGACCTTGCTAATTTTTACCATAAGCTCATGATCAGCGAAGCGAGCCATTATACTATGTTCTTAAAATTCGCAAGACAATATGGCGATAGAACAGATGTTGATGAGAAATGGGAGGGATTACTGGAATATGAGGCTGAGATCATGAAAGGCCTTGGTACAAAAGGGAGGGTTCATGGGTAGGTTGGTCGTTGGTCAGTAGTCAAAATTGAAAAATTGAACAAGGAGAACCAATAAATATTTCTTTTTGTTTGGGTTTGGTCCATGCCCACGGTAGGCAGGCTTGAACTTACCCCCTATTTTTCCGCCAACTTATTCAAATAATAATCATACATCGCAAATTGCGAACGCAAATTGGCCTTGTTGTTTTTGCGGTACGAATTGTCTTGCTCTTCATTGAATATACGGGCCTTTACGTTATCGCTCCATGAGATATCAAAGGTATCCAACAACTCTTGTTTTATATCGGCGTCGTAAATAGGGCAGCCCACCTCTACACGAAAATCGAGGTTTCGGGTCATCCAATCCGCTGAGGAGATATAGATTTTGGGGTCGCCATTGTTCCCGAAAATAAAAATTCGGGGATGTTCTAAAAACTTATCTACGATGCTAATGGCCTCGATATTTTCGCTCATTCCCTTTACTCCCGGCACCAAACAACAGACTCCTCTTATAATCAATCGGATCTTCACTCCAGCCCTACTGGCCTCATACAGCTTATCTACCATTTTATAACTGGTAAGGCTGTTCATTTTGATTTTTATAAACGCTTCTTTACCAGCAATCGCATTGGCAATCTCATCATCAATAAGTTTCAAAAATGTGCTTTTGGTATAGTGGGGCGATACAATAAGATGCTTGTATTTGTTAATTTTATAGGTAGTCTCAAAAAAGTCGAACACCTTGTTCAGTTCTTTCATAATTGCCTCGTGAGCTGTAAAAAGCGTGTAGTCGGTATAAATTCTAGCCGTTGCCTCACTAAAGTTACCTGTACTGATAAAACCATAACGTTTTATGCCTTCTTTCTCTTCCCGTTCGATAACACAGATCTTGCTATGCACCTTTAGACCGGGAACACCAACGATCAATTTAACCCCCTCGGCCTGTAACTGTTCGGCATACCTAATGTTGGCCTGCTCGTCAAAACGTGCTTGCAGCTCGATCTGCACAGTTACCTTTTTTCCGTTTTTGACCGCGTTTATCAATGATGCAGCTACCTGTGAATTGCTCGCTAAACGATATACAGTGATCTTTATGGTCTTGACCTTTGGATCTAATGCGGCTTCCCTAAGAAACTTTATTATATAAGAGAATGTATGGTAAGGTGTGTACTTCAGGTAGTCTTTTTTTGCAATATGTTCAAAAAGGCTTCCTTCAATACCAAGCCCCTTTACTGGCAGGGGTATGATTTTTTTGTACAACAGATCTTGCCTTCCCAGGCTTGGAAACCCCATATAATCACGTCGATTGTGATATCTTCCACCAGGTATGACGCTATCGGTACCCTCAATATCCATCTTTTCCTTTAGAAAATTCAGGGTATCCGGGGCAATATTCTTATCATATACAAAACGAACGGGATCGCCCACTTTTCTATGTTCTACACTCGACGATATCTTTTCAATAAAGCTCTTGCTCAGGTCATTGTCCATATCGAGCTCGGCATCACGGGTTATCTTGATCATATGTGCAGATATCGATTCGTAGTCGAACATGGAGAAAATATTTCGTAGGCAATAGCGTATCAGATCATCTAAAATAATGATGTAGCTCTTGTCACCCTCTTTTGGAAGCACAACAAAGCGATCGACCCCTTTTGGTATTTCTATCAAGGCATAGTGCTTTTCTCTCTTATCAACATTCTGTTTACCAATAATGAGCATTTTAACCGCCAGATAGGCCGCAGTATCTTTTAAGGTGGGAAACCGTGTCAGATCGTTCAAGATAATGATCATCAATTGAGGGCTCACTACCTCAAGAAAGTAATTTTTCACAAACTCTTTTTGGCTATTGCCCAGTTCAGTTTCTTGAATGATAAAAATATTCTTGCCCCCAAGTTCGTCTACAATATTTTTCAAGATGGCCAAGCTCTTGGCCTGTTGTTCAATAACCGTTTTCGTGATTTCTTCCAGTAGGTCTTTCGCCTTCTCGCCCCCCAAAACGCTCTTTCCCTTCTTTCCGGCATCAACTATTCGTTTTACGGTAGCGTAACGTACCCTAAAAAACTCATCGAGGTTATTTGAGAATATACCCAGAAATCGAAGCCGCTCGATCAAAGGAACATTTTTATCGTCACTTTCTTGCAATACGCGCTCGTTGAACTGTAACCAACTGATTTCTCGATTAATGTATTTGTTTGTAGTTTTCATCATCCTCTTAACCGTTTCGGAAAAATAGTCAATACCGTTCTTCCTTTTGCAATCGATTTCCAATTATTGGTTTCGAATTGTAGATGTACCAGTCCGCTAGTGGGCACGTTTTCAATGTGGGTATTTCCCAATGAATTGGCAAGATGGGTAAAGGCATGGTTATGACCGAAGATCATGACCGTTTCTAAACCATCGTCAAGCCCTTTTACATATTCAATCACATGATTACCCGTAAAATCATACAATTGGCCTGCAACATGAAACTTATCAAATGGGAAGTGAAGCTGTCTCAGGAAAATCATACTTGTGTGCAACGCCCTGTTTGCGGGACTTGAAAAGATGGCATCTATTGCAACGGCATTGGTGTTGGCATTGGTGCTGAACTTGTCAGCCACCAAGAACGCATCAGCGATTCCCCTTTCCAACAAGGGCCTGTCTTTATCGCTCACCGAATACTCCCAAGAAGATTTTCCATGACGGACCAATATGAGCTGTTTCATTTGTTTCATTTAATATTTTTTAGACCTACAAGGTTTTGAAAACCTTGCAGGACACTTGAAAAAACCTTGCAGGTGGGTCTTAAGGTGCCAATCGTTCAATTTTCCAGTCAAGGTCTTCTTGCAGTGTATAGCGAATACGGTCATGGAGTCTGTTGGGGCGACCCTGCCAAAACTCGATCGAGACCGGTTTGACCATATACCCGCCCCAAAATTTGGGCCGTTTGATCTTTTTGTCCTTGTATTCGCGCTCCAATTTTTTTAATCCCTCCTCCAAAACCTTACGTGATGTGACCACAGTACTTTGGTCAGATACGATCGCCCCCAATTTACTGCCCTCGGGCCTCGATTCAAAGTACCCGTCTGAAAGATTTTCAGCTATTTTTTCCGCAGTTCCCTTTATGATTATCTGACGTTCCATAATTGGCCAAAAAAAAGAAATACATATATGAGGGTTTTGGGCAATGGCCTTTCCCTTTTCACTTTCATAGTTGGTAAAGAAGATAAAACCTTCGTGGGTATATTTCTTTAAGAGCACTACCCTGTTCTTGGGGAAACCATCGAGCCCAATCGTGGAAACGGTCATAGCATTGGCTTCATCCATTCCCTCGGAAGCTTCCACCTCATAAAACCATTTTTGAAAAAGTGCCATCGCGTTATCTGAAATGGAATCTTCCATCAAGGCACTTTTTTTATATGATCTACGATAATCCCCTAGGTCTTTTTGCATTTTGATCTAATCTTAAACAAGATATACAAAGTTCAGGAATTCTTATTAAAAAAACACTATGGATGGGTTATTTTTAGATGTGGTAAAAATAAGGTTCGAATTAGGGCATGTTCAATACTTTGACCAATTGGTTGCGTTAAAACTCAAACACCTTACCGTCATCTGCCAACTCAACATTCTGAAAAACCTCTTGCGCCTCTTCTTTAAAAAGTGTTATGGATCTATAACGGGTGGAATAATGCCCCAAGATCAACTTCCCCACTTTTGCGGCCTTTGCGATAGCGGCCGCTTCTTTTGCGGTGCTGTGCCTGGTCTTGCCAGACAGGTGTGCCTCAGACTCCAGAAAGGTCGATTCATGGTACAATGCGGTTGTGCCCATAATCTGAGGAACTATTTCGGGACTGTACGCGGTATCGCTACAAAAGGCATAGCTTTTGGGCCTGGGTGTATCAAAGGTCAATTCTGAATTGGGAATTACCCGGCCATCGTCCGAACTTATATCCTTTCCGTTTTTGATGTTTTGAAAATATGCGGTATCGATCTTGTATCGTGCTACGGCTTCTATATTCAGTTTTCGTTCTCCCAATTTTTCTTTGAACAAAAACCCATTAGTGTACACCCTGTGATCTAGGGGGACGGTTTCTACCGTTACCTTATCATCTTCAAAAATAAGCTGTGGTTCTTTAGATGTCAGTTCATGGAAGGTAAGTTTATAGTTGGTCCATGAACTGCCCAGTTTCAATAGTAGGGTAATTACTTCCTTTATTCCCTTTGGACCATAAATATGCATTTCCCTATCCCTTCCCAACAATCGAAATGTGGAGACCAGGCCTGGTAACCCAAAAAAATGATCTCCGTGCAAATGGCTAATAAAAATATGGTTGATCCTTGAAAATTTTATTTTGTTCTTTCGCAACTGCACTTGGGTGCCCTCACCACAATCGATCAAGAACATGTGGCCCTTGATTTCAAGAACCTGTGAAGTAGGGCTGGTCATTGTTCTTGGCGTGGCCGCATAGCAACCTAGAATATGCAACTTCAAAGCCCGAGATCCCTTTCTATTTCCTCCATTTCAATAATATCCCTTGCTTCTTGAATGGTGGGTACTACACAGATTTCATCAGGCACCTCATCGTAAGCTATGGTATTGGTCACCAATACAAAAGATTTTTTTTTAGCCCTATGCGTATTGGAAATCTCTAAAAACTCTAAAATATCACTGGCAGTCAACCTTGAAAACGAAAAAAGATCCGCAATAATATTATCTCTTTTTATTTTCGGGTATGCCTTGGCCAAGTTTCCAATAAAGGTAGTTAGTTGTGTGTTTTCTTGGGATACCACGGTTGTTGTACCTATCTTTTCAAAAATCATAATTGTTCATTTAATCTTTGAGGCCAATAAATAAATGACCGCCATACGAATTGCCACTCCGTTTTCAACTTGGTTCAATATAATCGATTGTTTTGAATCGGCAACGTCACTGGTTACCTCAACACCTCGGTTGATCGGCCCTGGGTGCATGATGACTATCTCTTTGTCCAAACTGTCCAACAATTTTTTATTGACACCGTACTGTTGGGTGTATTCCCGTGTGGTGGGAAAATAACCAATGTCAAACCGCTCGTTCTGTATGCGCAGCATATTGGCAACATCACACCAGTTCAATGCTTTTCGTAAATTGGTCTCTATTTCAACTCCTAACGATTCGACATATTTCGGAAGCAATGTTCTTGGACCGCAAACCTTTACGTTCGCACCCTGTAATTTTAGGGCGAAGATATTTGACAATGCTACTCTCGAATGGAGTATATCACCCACGATCACCACATTTTTACCCGCAACATCCCCTAATTTTTCTCGGATGGAATACGAATCCAACAGGGCCTGTGTGGGATGTTCGTGTGCCCCGTCACCTGCATTTATTATAGATGCGCTTACGTGTTTGGACAAAAATATGCCCGCTCCTGGGTTTGGGTGGCGCATCACGACCATATCAACTTTCATCGAAAGAATATTGTTTACCGTGTCGATCAATGTCTCTCCCTTCCTGACCGATGATTGCCCTGCAGAAAAATTGATGACATCTGCCGACAGTCTTTTTTCGGCAAGTTCAAAAGATAGTTTTGTACGGGTACTGTTCTCAAAGAAAATATTGGCTATGGTGATATCACGAAGCGATGGCACCTTCTTGATCGAACGATTGATGACTTCTTTAAAATGGTCCGCGGTTTCAAAAATGAGCTGAACATCCGATTCTTTCAGATACTTGATTCCCAGTAAGTGTTTTACACCCAGTTCACCCATTCTCTATGAATATTGGTTACATTTTTATCTTCCTACTAAATAAATTGCATCCTTGCCGTCATTTTCCTTCCACATAACCTTTACTTTCTCACCATTAATGGCATCTACCTGCCGCCCCCTATAGTTGGGTTGAATGGGCAAATGCCTACTAAACCGTCTATCGATCAAGGTAAGCAGTTCAATTTCTGCCGGTCGCCCAAAAGATTGTATGGCCGTAAGGGCCGCCCGTATACTTCTTCCTGTATATAATACATCATCGATCAGCACCACTTTTTTATCCTCGATCAAAAAATCGATTTTCGTTTCGGTGGCGGACAGGGTTTTGTCGCCCCGCCTAAAATCATCTCTATAAAAAGTAATATCCAAAAACCCCACATCAATATGTTTGACACCATATTCCTCTTTAAGAATTCTAGTTAGCCTTTCAACTACATAGGTGCCTCTAGGCTGTATGCCAATGAGCACTGTATTTGCAAAGTCTAAATGATTTTCAAGGAGTTGACAGGCCAAACGGTGAAGGATGATGTTTATTTCTTTTGAGGAAAGTAGTACTTTTTGACCCATATACAGTGCATCAACACTTTAGAAGCACAAAAATAGGGAATTCCACCTAAATGCCCTATCAACCGTCACAAATAAAAAAGCCCCGACCTAATGAAAGGTCGGGGCTTTAAATATTCAAATGAATCGCTTATTTCTTTTTAGAACCAGCTTCCATTTTTTCTTTCAACGCCTGTAAGGCTTCGTTGGCATCACCTAAAGTAGGTTTTGCTTCCTCGGCACTGGCTGCCTGTCTTTTGACCGCAGCTTTTACATTACGTTTCTCCTCTTCTCTAAACAGGGCGGTATGACTTGCTACCACTCTTTTAAAGTCCTTATTGAACTCGATGATCTTGAATTCGGCCTCTTCACCTTTCACCAATTTCTTGCCATCTTCTTTCTCTAAGTGTCGTTGCGGTACAAATGCCGTAATATCTTCATTGAATTCAATGATGGCACCTTTATCGACTATCTCGGTTATAGCCGCTTTATGAATACTGTCTAAACCAAACTCCTTTTCATATTTATCCCAAGGGTTGTCGGTAGTTTGTTTGTGGCCCAAGCTCAGCTTACGACCATCAACATCCAATTCCAACACGACCACTTCCATAGTATCACCAACGGTAACAAATTCAGATGGGTGTTTGATTTTCTTGGTCCAAGAAAGATCTGATATATAGATCAATCCGTCAATACCTTCTTCCAACTCGACAAACACACCAAAATTGGTGAAGTTTCTGACAATACCCTTATGTTTAGAACCTACTGGGTATTTCGTAGTAATATCGGTCCAAGGGTCAGGTGTCAATTGTTTGATACCCAATGACATTTTACGATCTTCACGATCCATGGTCAATACAACGGCATCTATTTTATCACCTACCTTGACAAAGTCTTGTGCAGATCTTAGGTGGGTCGACCAAGACATTTCAGAAACGTGGATCAAACCTTCAACACCTTCAACAACTTCAATGAACGCACCGTAATCTGCTATTACAACAACTTTACCGTTTATCTTGTCGCCAATTTTGATATCATCGCTCAAAGCCTCCCAAGGGTGCTTCTCTAACTGCTTCAACCCTAACTGGATCCTTGATTTGTTCTCATCAAAATCAAGAATTACAACATTGAGTTTCTGGTCTAGTTCAACAATCTCGTTCGGGTGGTTGATCCTACTCCATGACAAATCGGTAATGTGTACCAGACCATCAACACCACCAAGGTCGATAAAGACACCGTAGGAAGTAATATTCTTAACAATACCTTCTAACACTTGCCCTTTCTCAAGTTGGCTAATGATTTCTTTTTTCTGTTCTTCGATATCTGCTTCGATCAATGCTTTGTGCGATACCACAACATTTTTAAACTCATGGTTGATTTTCACCACCTTGAACTCCATTGTTTTGTTCACATACTGATCGTAATCACGAATAGGCTTCACATCAATTTGAGAACCTGGCAAAAAGGCCTCGATTCCGAAAACATCAACGATCATACCCCCTTTGGTTCTGCATTTTACAAAACCACTTACTATTTCCTCATTATCATGGGCGGCATTTACACGGTCCCAGGCCATAATGGTTCTTGCCTTTCTGTGAGAAAGTACCAATTGACCACTTTTATCTTCTCGAATATCGATCAATACATCAACTTGGTCACCAACCTTTAAATCAGGATTGTAGCGAAACTCGTTCAAAGAGATAACCCCTTCTGATTTGGCATTGATGTCTATAATCGCTTCACGATCTGTAATAAAAACCACGACACCTGTAACTACCTCTGCATCAGCGGTATCTACAAAATTTTCAGTTACCAATTTTTCAAATTCCTCTAACTTGGAATCTTCAACACGCTCGATACCTTGCTCGTATTTTTCCCAATTGAAGTTTTCCAAAAACTCTTTAGGATCCTGAACGGGAATTTCCTTTTTGATTTCTTTCGCTTCCTCAGTAGTCTCTTCTACCTTTTCTTTTACTTCTTCGGTAGTTTGTTCTACTGTTTCCATTACTTCTTCAACAGTTTGTTCTACTGTTTCCTTTACTTCTTTGGTAGTTTCCCCTACCTTGGATTTTGCTTTTTCTTCAGCCATTTGAAGATACTATTTGTATTCTACGGTCTTACAAGAGTCAAACAATTACCGCAGAAGGTGTTATACTGTTTTTTATATCCCTATTTTTCTCTTGATTCTTTGTTAAAAAGGGCTGCAAAAATACATTATTTAAATAAGTAAACCAACCCCATTCATTAATAAGGTTGGCTTCGTTCACTATTTTAAGAATTTTAGTGCTACATATTTCAATTATCATTACCTTAGACCTTCAAATATTAATCGTTTAAAAGAATTACTATGAGTGTTAAAGCAAAGTACCAAGCTGTTTTAGATCTTGGTGAGCAATTAGGTATCAAAGATGGAAACGTTACCGAAGAAGGAGGTATTTTAAAAATAAAAGGCGAGGCCGCTACCCCTTACGAGAAAAACCTATTGTGGGACAAAATAAAAGAATTGGGTGGTGAGAACGCATCTGATGTAAAAGCGAACATTTCAGTTGCCGATAGCTCGGTGTACCATAGGCATACTGTTGCCAGTGGAGAGTCTTTGAGTAAAATTGCCAAAAAATATTATGGCGATGCTATGCAGTACCAAAAGATTTTCGCTGCCAATACGAATATATTGAAGAATCCGGATGTGATTCATCCTGATCAGGTTTTGGTGATTCCAAATCCGTAAAATAAGAATGCCTTTCTGGCCATAAAGCAATCTGTCAATTTGGGAAACCATGTTTACAGATTGCTTTTCGTTTTTACAAAAAACTGAAACACTTTGCTACTGTTTTTCAATTACACGCAGGGCAAAATTGTGCATTCGTTCAAATTGCTCTTTTAGGCCCATATCACTATTGTCGAACCCAATGGCATCTTTGGCCTTGCGCAAGGGTGAAAACTCCCTGCTTGAATCGATATCATCTCTGTACCTTACATTCTCAAGAACCTCTTCATAGGTCACTTTCTCTCCCTTGTCCAACAGTTCTTTATAGCGGCGATAAGCTCTTTTATCTGGCGAAGCGGTCATGAACACTTTCAGTTCGGCATCAGGAAAAACAACGGTACCAATATCCCTACCATCCATTACTATGCCTTTTCCCTTGCCCATTTTCTTCTGCATATCGACCAGTTTATGCCTCACCTCTTTTATCTCAGCTACCCTGCTCACATACTTTGAGACTTCCAACGTACGTATTTCCTTTTCAACGTTCTTGGCGTTCAAGTACATTTCAGAATAACCCAAGTCCTCATTATATGTAAAGGTCAATTCTATTTTATGGAGTGACCCCACCAAGGCCGGAATATTTTCACTCATACCACCAACAAAGCCATTTCGCAGTGCAAATAGGGTAACCGCCCTATACATTGCCCCCGTATCAACGTACACGTAGCCCAAGACCATTGCCAATTGCTTGGCAATGGTACTTTTTCCGGTCGATGAATACCCATCTATGGCAATGGTTATTTTCTTCATGGGTTATAAAAATAGGAAGACCGCCCTCAAATTTAGAACTTTTTTGCGTTTTTTACTTTTTGCTTGGTAATGGCAATTTCCACGACCTCATGCATTTCGGTCACATAATGAAAGGTCAGTCCTTTTAAATAGTCTTTCTTGATTTCGAGAATATCCTTTTCATTTTCTTTGCACAGCACTATCTCTTTGATTCTTGCCCGCTTTGCGGCCAATATTTTTTCTTTTATCCCTCCAACTGGTAATACCTTTCCACGAAGTGTTATCTCGCCGGTCATCGCCAAACTCTTTTTTACCTTTCGTTGTGTAAACAACGAAACCAAAGAGGTCAACATGGTAATACCTGCGCTTGGCCCATCTTTTGGGGTAGCTCCTTCCGGTACATGAATATGTACATTGTATTTATCGAAAATTTCAGAATCGATTCCGAAAATTTCAGCGTTCGACTTAATATACTCCATGGCAATGGTGGCCGACTCTTTCATTACCTTGCCCAGATTACCGGTTATATTCAGTGTTCCTTTCCCTTTCGATAGAATAGATTCGATAAACAGTATATCGCCACCAACACTCGTCCATGCCAAGCCCGTAACCACACCTGCAACATCATTGTTCTCATACTTATCACGTTCCATTCTTGCCGGGCCCAATACCGTTTCTACATCTGAACTGCTCACCTTAATAGTATATTCCTCTTCCGTGGCAATTGATTTCGCTGCGTAACGTACCATTTTAGCAATTTGCTTTTCCAAAGATCTTACACCCGATTCTCTTGTGTAGCCTTCAACAATTTTTTCAAGCTGTGGTTTGCCTATTTTTAAATGTTTTGCAGAAAGACCATGTTCTTTCAATTGCTTTGGAAGTAAATGTCGTTTTGCTATTTCTACTTTTTCCTCTATGGTATAGCCTGTTACATTGATCATTTCCATTCGATCACGTAATGCAGGTTGTATAGTCGAAAGATTGTTTGCCGTTGCAATGAACATTACCTTAGAGAGGTCATAGCCCATTTCAAGAAAGTTATCATGAAACTCACTGTTCTGTTCGGGATCCAATACTTCCAACATTGCGGAAGACGGGTCACCCTGATGGCTGTTCGATAATTTATCGATCTCATCCAAAATAAATACCGGATTTGAGGTGCCCGCCTTTTTAATGCTCTGCACAATACGCCCGGGCATTGCACCAATATAGGTTTTACGATGTCCTCGTATTTCCGCTTCATCACGCAACCCGCCCAACGAAATTCTCACATACTTTCTACCCAGAGCCTTTGCAATAGATTTACCCAATGATGTTTTACCTACCCCAGGAGGGCCATAAAGGCAAATAATAGGCGATTTCATATCATTTCTAAGCTTTAAAACTGCCAAATATTCGATAATACGCCGCTTGACATCTTCGAGTCCGTAATGATCTTTATCCAATATTTTTTGGGCCCGTTTCAAATCGAACTTATCTTTTGAGAATTCGTTCCATGGAAGATCTAAAAACAAATCCAAATAATTTCTTTGGATGGAGTATTCTGCAACCTGCGGGTTCATTCGTTGCATTTTGGACAGTTCTTTCTCAAAATGCACTCCAACCTCTTTTATCCACTTTTTCTTTTTGCCCTTCATTCGCATTTCGACTATTTCCTCATCATACGAAACCCCACCCAGCTCTTCTTGAATAGTTTTCATTTGTTGATGCAAGAAATACTCACGCTGCTGCTGATCCATATCACTTCTTACTTTCGATTGAATATCGTTCTTAAGCTCTAGTTTTTGGAGCTCGACATTCATATACTTAAGAGTGGCCAATGCGCGTTCTTGTAGGTTTCTAATCTCAAGAAGCTCTTGCTTGTCTTTGACATCTAAATTTAGATTTGATGAAATAAAATTGATAAGAAACGAATCGCTCTGAATATTTTTTATTGCAAAAGAAGCCTCACTTGGAATATTCGGATTATCTCTGATTATCTGAAGGGACAGCTCTTTTATAGAGTCGATTATAGCCGAAAATTCTTTGTCATTGCGCTCGGGTCTTTCTTCACCTGCTTCTCTTACCGTGGCCGTGATGTAGGGGTCTTTTGTAAGCACCTCGGCTATTTCAAAACGTTTTTTTCCTTGAATGATCACTGTGGTATTTCCATCTGGCATTTGCAGCACACGTAAAATTCTAGCCACCGTACCCAGTGTATTAATGTCTTTCACATCAGGGTTTTCAGTCTCCTCATCTTTTTGCGAGACCACACCAATTACCTTTGAACCGTTATTGGCATCTTTAATTAATCGTATGGATTTATCCCTGCCAGCAGTTATTGGTATGACCACACCTGGAAACAAAACAGTGTTCCTCAAAGGTAATATTGGCAAGGTTTCAGGCAAGCCCTCATTGTTCATCTCTTCCTCATCTTCAGGAGTCAATAACGGAATCAGTTCGGCATCTTCATCAATCGAATGTAAAGACATATTGTCAAAATTTGAAAACTTAGCGTCTCCCATAATAGTATATCGGTCATTATGTCATTTAAAATGACATGAATATTAATTAATAGTTAATTACAAACTTTTGAAAAGCCCCATGACCATTGATCTATGGTCGATATAGCTTTTTCATTTTACTTATACTGACAATTGTTGTGCCACACACGACAAACATAAAAAAACCCTTTCGAATTATTACGAAAGGGTTTTTTTGATAGCAAATGATTCTAATGACCATCTATCTAGAACATGATTACTTTTGGATCACTACCGATTTATGGTAGGTATTGTTATCATCTGCCTCCACAATGACCCGGTAAACACCATTGGCAAGAAAAAACAGATCCATCGTTTCTGTATCTTGATGGTCTTTATTATAATTGATCGAGTATACTTCTTTACCAACTGTGTTATAGATCGAAACCTTGGCCGAAACATTCATCATCTTACCTAAATAAAGATTCAAAACACCTTTAGAAGGGTTTGGGTCAATAATGATATCATCTACTTCTATCTTGGTCACTGATGTTGCTGGGATTTCAACGGCACTTTTTAAATTTAAAGCGTGAGCATCTAATTGAGATCCATCTTCCGAGAATGTAATGTTTCTAAAGTAGCTTTCCTGAGCAGATGCATTCCTATCTTTATCGGCAGAGAAAATCAAATAGTT
>JAJRSY010000124.1 GCA_024278565.1 Bacteroidota bacterium | reverse complement strand
GTTCCAGCCCGGTTTTAATATTTCTTATGGGAAATTTGATTTTGGTGCTTTCGCCGAAAACCTGTTCGATTACAATCTAAAGACCAGCAAAACGCTTACCGAGTTTAAAGACAAGACCTACTCTTCGCACTTACAATATACACATCCGTTTGAAAATGGAAGTGGTGTTTTTGAAAGTGCACGCCTAATGCCCTTGGCCCGGGTTCGAATGAACGCTCAAAATGGCCTCAACACCACCAGCGAGCAAGACCTTTCTTATGGGGGCAGTTTAATTTTAGATCTGCCGAAATTAGGCTGGTTACAAGGCGGGTATGATTCCTTTTACGGTGCCTCGGCCGGTGCCGGCTTCAATATCAATAGAAGGCTTTCTTTAGGGTATACCATGGAGAAAGGCTTTGGCACCGACTTTAACAACCTAGGGGTCACCCATGAAATATCATTCGCATATTCATTTACACCAAACCTTACCGAAGATCGTGTAATGCTCGAGGACAATGAAGATGAATTGGCAGACAATGCCCTGAAAACTGAAGATCTCGCTACAAACGATGAAATAGAGGAATTAAAAAAGAAATTGGCGGAAAACGATGCCATACTGGCCGAGCTTATGTTCCGTCAAGATTCATTAGAGGCCAACCGGCAAAAAGACCTTGAACGACGTTTTGAAATGGTCATGCGCATGGTGCGAAACGAAACCAAAGGTGAGCGACCCGACCTTGAAAAACGGGCCGAAGAACTATTCTTGACAGGTAGGGACAGACCAACGGCATTGGCAAACAACACCGATAACGACAATAGTATACCAAACAGTACAAACAATAACGAACAAGAGAACACAAGGGTCGCTACCACACAAGACAATACAAAAAGCAGTGACTACAACACTGCTTCCGACCGTGATGCGATAAAAAGCAGAAAATTCAAAAACCTTGACGGTGTGACCGACGGCTATTATGTGGTCGCCAATGTGTACAAGGGCGGGAAATATATGGACAGGTTCATGAACAAACTCAACGATCAGGGGTTTAATTCAGACTATATCGATAACCCTGAAAACGGTTTAAAATATGTATACCTAGAACGTTACGATACGTGGCAAGAGGCTGCAGATGCGTACAAAAGCAATATGAACGGTACCTACAACGATGACCTTTGGGTCATGAACGTTGACAATCGTTATACCAACGAAGCCTATGCCAGTAATGTTGATAAGCTGCAGCAAAAATCAGCACAATACGATACCGATGTACTGCAGCGTAATGTGGTAGCAAAAGATAAAATAGCTTCTAACGAGCTGACCACAAAAACCTTTAAAATTGACGGTATTGGCTCTGGCTACTACATCATCGCCAATGTTTTTGCCAACCCAAAAAATGCAAAACGCTTTGTCAAGCTTTTAAACTCATACGGACTCAGCGCCAGTTATTTTATCAACCCAGAAAACAACTGGTGGTATGTATACCTAAAACGACACGGGTCTTGGAACAATGCCCTTATCTCTTACTATTCAAAAATCAACGATTCGTATGATGATAAAATGTGGATCATGCGCGTAAAACCAACCCTACTGGCATAAATGATCTTTAAATTAGTTAAAAAAATACTCTTACTCAGTCTGTTTTTACTGAGCTATATAGGGTTGTCGCAAGAATTTAACACCTTTGATATTCGTTACCAAAACAATATCAAGGGCGACCTCACCTTTATTGCCAATCAGATTGTAAACCGTGATGAATTTACTGTGGGTAGGCGGCCCGAAGATCCCTACAATAACTTAAGCACAAACAGCAGCTGGAACACAGAAACAGGAGGGGCATTCAACTACAACGACTACAAAAACATGCAGTATGTTGATGTGGATTCCGACCCCACTACATTTAGTTCAAGTTCTGCCAATTTTAATTTCCCTAATCCAAATTGTAATATAATCCGATATGCAGGGTTATATTGGTCGGCCACTTACCCGAGTGCCACGGCAAATGGGTTCTACAATGGTTTTACTTATACGCCTAATACCGTTCCTGTCGGTACCGGAAGACAAAATGACTTTGACCATGTTAAATTCAAGGTTCCTGGTGGTGCCTATGTTGACATCACCGCTGATGAAATTCTTTTTGACGGGTTTACGAGCACCGACCCAACCATACTGGCCAACAGCCCTTACGCCTGCTATGCTGATGTTACCGTACTTATGACCTCGTTGGCCAACCCAACAGGAAACTATACAATTGCCAACGTACGATCCGTAACGGGTAGTTTAACCCCTGGCGGTGGTGCTGCAGCGGGTTGGACCTTGGTCATTGTATATGAAAACCCGACCCTAACAGGAAAACTGATTACCACCTTTGATGGATTTGCCAGAGTTACAGGAACAAACAGCGTACCTATTAATTACACGGGTTTCAACACTATTCCAGCGGGGCCGGTAAATGCCGACATCGGTGCTGCAACCTTAGAGGGTGATTTTAGAATTACCGGAGATCAGATGCAAATAAGAGCTGCGAGCAATCCTTCTTTTACTTCAATGAGCAATGGCGTTAACCCCGCAAACAACTTTTTCAATAGCAATATAACACTAAACGGGGCTTTACTGCCCGGTAGAACGCCAAATAGTGCCAATACCCTAGGGTATGACACTGATATTTTTCGTTTGAATAATTTTGGGAATTCCGTTATACCCAATGGGGAAACAGTGGCAACGTTTCAATTCACCACTAATGGCGATCAATACTACCCGTTTTTTAACTCTTTTAACGTAGAGATCATCGAGCCCGAGATTATACTCGAAAAAAAGGTAGAGGATATTGCCGGTAACGATATAACCGGTCTTGGGGTAAGCCTTGGGCAGGCCTTGGATTATGTGCTTTCTTTTCAAAATATTGGCAATGATAATGGTACAAACTATACCATTAGGGATGTTTTGCCCATAAATGTAACTCTAGATGAATTGAACTTTGTGCTACCGACCGGGGTTACCTACACCTATGACCCCACAACCAGAACCATTGTATTTACCATACCTGATAACATAATAGAAATCGGGGATCCGAGAGCACAAATCCGTATGCAGGTAAGGGTGGCCGAAAACTGTTTTGATTTTATCGATGCCTGCACCGGTCTCATTCAAAATTTGGCCTATTCAACCTACCAAGGGGTGGTCAACAACAACCAGATTACCGATGACCCCAGTGTTACCGACTTTGATATGTGCGGCTTTATAACCCCCGGAACGACCAATTTCTTGCTGGATGACCTCTCGGACTGCAATTTTACACGTACCGTTCAACTTTGTGGCGATGATGTGGTCTTGGATGCGGGAAACAATTTTGATTCCTATATCTGGGTGCGTGACGATAATGGTAACAACCTGATAGATCCTACCGATACCGTTCTTAACGATGGCGACCCTGACAACGACCCAAGCACGCTTTTGGTTACCGAGACCGGCACTTATATTGTGGATAAAATTATTGCCGATCCTTGCAAAGGGTTCAAAGAAATTTTGGTCGTCGAACTTTTCGGTACTACCCAGACCAATCCCATTGTCGACTATTTCAATATGGCGAACGGCGATGCCGATGTTACCAATGACATTGAGGGCGAAATCGTACAATGTAGTATCGATGGGGATCTATTGCCGAAAATATTCCTTTGTGGAACAAACGACACCCAACTGCTACAAACCAATATCACCGATGCGCAAAGTATCGTATGGGAACGATTGGACGAAAGTAGTTGTACCGCTGCACCCGACGATTGCGCCAATAAAAACTTGAGCTGCACATGGGGCCAAGTAGCAACGGGCAGTAGCTATACCGCAAACACAGCTGGCAAATACCGGGTAGTGATCAACTACCAAAACGGATGTTTCAGCCGTTTTTATTTTGATGTCTATCAAAACACCTTGGATGTTCAATACAACAAAACGGATATTGTCTGTACTACGGATGGTAGTATCAACATCACCAACCTTGGGGGCAACTACGGGTTTCAACTGATCGATATCACCAATAATACGATATTGGTGCCCTTTAGCGCCAACAACGGGCCTAATTTCACCATTACCTCCAACGGGGCATACCGTGTAGATGTAACCCAGTTGGACGGAAGCGGAAACCCAATTTCCGGGGCCTGTATATTCAGCACGCCCGATATTGGGATTCTTGACAGGAACTTTCAGGTTGACATCACCACAACACCTGCCAATTGCAACGCACAAGGAACCATAAAAATCGATATTTTAAACATAGAACCCAACTATACCTATGTGTTACGTAGGACTGATGGCACTTTGATCGATGACGAGACCGCCCAAACGAACAACACGCATACCTTTAATGTAAACGCAGGAGATTATATTGTTGAAGCATCTTCAGACGATGGGTGCTTTAATTCAGAGAACGTTACCGTAAGTAGAATTCCTGACCCAACCCTCTCGGCCTTGACCACTATGGATATCGGTTGCTCTGCAGGAACGATCACCATGACGGCGACCGGAGGATTCCCAAACCCAGATTACGGGTATGCCGTTTGGAGCAAAGACGGAACGGATTTATATGCTTCCGTTGGGGCTATTCCAGGGGGCGCCTACCAAGTTGAGGCCGATTTTAGCTTCGGGTGGAGGGATACCGACAATGACGGAACCGATGAATATTTTCCCGGGGAAGATGGCACCTATGTTTTTGTGGTCGTTGATGCCAATGGGTGTTTTGCCTTTTCAAACCCGGCAACCATAGTAGACAACGGGGCAATGACCATTGCGGTTGCCGATGATTCGGGAATTAG
>JAJRSY010000123.1 GCA_024278565.1 Bacteroidota bacterium | reverse complement strand
TCGAGCACAATGATGTAATGGAATCTGCGGTTGTGGCAAGTCCGCACAAAGTTAGGGGCAATACCGTAAAGGCTTTTGTAATGTTACGGAAAGGCGTACAGCCAAGTAAGAAATTGGCGGAAGATCTATTTTTATTTGCAGAAAAAAGCCTTGCAAAATATAAAGTTCCCAGAATCATCGAATTTCCCAAATCACTGCCCAAAACCATAAGTGGCAAAATAAGGCGTATAGAATTAAGGGCAAATGAAGCAAATGACAAGATCAATATGGTAAAGCGGGAATTTGAGTATTTTCATGACAAATATTGAGAATGACCTTATACCTATGAACTGCATATAGTTTTTCCATTATTGTTTCTCGAAAGAACAGAATAAATTCGGCAATTATTTTTCTGATACCATGAAAAACATGGTCCATGCTTTAAGATTATTGAATTACACTTGCAAACCTTACATATCAAATGGAACAGATCAAACCATACAGGCCCAAAAATAAAATACGCATTGTAACTGCCGCCTCACTATTCGATGGTCACGATGCCGCAATAAACATTATGCGCAGAATTATTCAAGCAACAGGTGTCGAGGTCATACATTTAGGCCATGATAGAAGCGTTGAAGAAGTTGTGGGCACCGCTATTCAAGAAGATGCCAATGCTATTGCGATGACATCGTACCAAGGAGGGCACAATGAGTATTTTAAGTATATGTACGACTTGTTGCAAGAGAAAAATGCAAGTCAAATCAAGATTTTTGGCGGTGGGGGAGGCGTAATCCTTCCTTCGGAAATCAAAGAATTGATGGAGTACGGAATTACTAGAATTTACACTCCGGACGATGGTCGTAAAATGGGTTTGCAAGGAATGATCAATGATATGGTTTCAATATGTGATTTTAATGTTGCCGATCTGACCATTCCTGAACAAGAAAAAATAAAGGAGAAAAATGTAAACGCTATCGCAAGGTTCATTTCACTTGCTGAAAACAAGCCCAAAGAGTTTTATAAAATTTTTAAACCTTCAAAAAACAACATTCCCGTTTTAGGAATTACAGGAACTGGCGGAGCAGGAAAATCATCTTTAGTTGACGAACTGGTTCGTAGGTTTTTATTGGATTTTCCTGACAAAGAAATAGCCATTGTATCGGTTGATCCATCAAAAAGAAAAACTGGCGGGGCATTACTCGGCGATAGAATTAGAATGAACGCCATTAAAAACAATCGAGTTTATATGCGCTCATTGGCAACAAGACAGTCTAATTTGGCTTTGTCCAAACACGTTTCCCACGCTATCGAAGTGCTACAGGCCGCAAATTATGATTTAATTATTTTAGAAACCTCGGGCATTGGTCAATCTGACACCGAAATTACCGAGCATTCTGATATTTCACTATACGTAATGACTCCAGAATATGGTGCGGCAACACAATTGGAAAAAATAGATATGCTCGATTTCGCCGATTTGATCGCTCTAAATAAATTTGACAAAAGAGGTGCTCTTGATGCCTTGCGCGATGTGAAAAAACAGTATATGCGAAACCACGATTTGTGGGGCACACCAATGGACAAAATGCCTGTTTATGGTACAATCGCATCGCAATTCAATGATCCTGGAATGAACAGTTTGTACCGTGCGGTTGTAGATAAAATAAATAATGTTTTTCCTGATAAAAAATTAGAAAGTTCTTTTGAGATCAGTTCGAAAATCAGTGAAAAACAATTTATTATTCCACCTAATAGAACGCGTTATTTATCTGAGATCACCGAAATAAACCACAATTATTTTACAGATGCGGTAAAACAAAAGGAAATAGCACAAAAATTATTTGGTATTTATAAAACGATCCTTTCAGTTTCAAATGCTATTCCGAGCTTGACAGAAGAATCTTTATTGACCGAAAATGGTCTAAACGAAGAGGAGGTTCTTCGTTCCGCCCAGAATGGTAAAACCAACACGAATGTCATTGCGACAGAGCGAAGAACGGGCGACAGCCTGTCGCCTTTTTACGGGAAAGAATCTCAAGTGCAATTCTTAAAACTTCTTTTAAAAGAGTTTGCTCGTGTGAAAATGGACTTAAACCCTCACAATTGGCAAACAATTTTACATTGGAAAAATAAAAAACAACGCTACAAGAACGAAGTTTACACTTTTAAAGTCCGCACCAAGGAAATCAACATAAAAACACACACAACTTCGTTGTCGCAATTAGAAATTCCAAAAATATCCTTACCTAAATACGAGGCTTGGGGAGATGTTCTATATTGGACCTTGACCGAGAATGTTCCTGGAGAATTTCCATTTGCAGGAGGAATTTACCCGTTTAAACGAACAGGTGAAGATCCAACCAGAATGTTTGCTGGCGAAGGAGGTCCAGAACGCACAAACAAACGCTTTCACTATGTGAGCTTGGGAATGGAAGCTAAGCGCCTCTCTACTGCTTTTGATTCGGTCACCCTTTATGGAAGCGACCCAGATATAAGACCTGATATTTATGGCAAAATAGGTAATGCAGGCGTTTCGATCTGCTGTTTAGATGATTTGAAAAAGTTGTACTCAGGTTTTGAACTGACCAATGTGATGACTTCTGTCTCTATGACCATTAATGGGCCTGCACCAATGATACTGGGCTTTTTTATGAACGCTGCAATTGACCAAGAATGCGAAAAACATATTCTCGAAAATGGGCTAAAAAAAGAGGTTGAGAAAAAAATCACTGAAATTTACAAAGAAAAAGGAGTGAAAAGGCAAAAATACCAAGGCAATTTGCCTGAGGGAAACAATGGTCTGGGTTTGTTACTTTTAGGAGTTACAGGAGATGAAGTGCTACCAAATGAAATTTATCAAAAAATAAAAAAAGAGACAATCGCCAAAGTTCGGGGCACAGTCCAGGCCGACATTTTAAAGGAAGACCAAGCGCAAAACACCTGTATTTTCTCTACTGAGTTCGCACTCAGATTAATGGGGGATGTTCAAGAATATTTTATAGAAAATGGTGTGCGTAATTTTTATTCGGTTTCTATTTCCGGTTATCATATTGCAGAAGCAGGGGCAAACCCTGTTTCGCAATTGGCCTTTACGCTTTCCAATGGCTTCACCTATGTGGAATACTACTTGTCAAGAGGAATGGACATCAATAAATTCGCTCCAAATCTATCGTTCTTTTTCTCTAATGGAATCGATCCGGAATATTCGGTAATTGGTCGTGTTGCCCGTAGAATTTGGGCAAAAGCAATGAAACATAAATATGGAGCAAACGAGAGGGCACAAATGCTTAAATACCACATTCAAACTTCCGGTCGTTCATTGCACGCACAAGAAATAGATTTTAATGATATTCGCACAACGCTACAAGCCTTGTATGCAATTTATGATAACTGTAATTCGCTGCATACCAATGCTTATGATGAGGCGATTACAACCCCGACCGAAGAAAGTGTTCGTAGGGCAATGGCAATTCAGTTGATAATCAATAAAGAATTAGGATTGGCAAAGAACGAAAACCCGATACAAGGAGCATTTATTATAGAAGAATTAACCGATCTGGTAGAAGAGGCAATTTACAGGGAATTTGATAGAATTACCGAGCGGGGAGGCGTTTTGGGAGCAATGGAAACAATGTACCAGCGCAGTAAAATACAGGAAGAAAGCCTATATTACGAAACCTTAAAACACACAGGAGAATTCCCGATTATTGGTGTAAACACGTTTTTAAGTTCCAAAGGTTCGCCAACCGAAATACCAAAAGAAGTAATTAGAGCAACCGAAAAAGAAAAAAAACACCAAATAGAAGTGGTAGAAAACCTCAATAAAGGAAATGCCGAAAAAGTGAAAGAACAACTTAGATTGTTACAAGAAAAATCAATAGACAATGAAAATATTTTTGAACAATTGATGGAGGCGACCAAAGTATGTTCTTTGGGGCAGATCACCAATTCGCTTTTTAGTGTTGGAGGCCAGTACCGTAGGAATATGTAATACAACTATATAGTGTGTTTTTTCAGCACAAAACAATTTGGTCCCGAGCTCCCGCTCCACGAGTTCCTGCACCTACATCTGTATTAGATTACAAAACCGGTCTTCGGCTTTTCGTCTTTCGTCTTTTGTTTTTTGTTCTTGTCTTTTTACTATTTTATCGATGAACTACATAATAATACCGTTCTTTTTCAGTTAAGGTTACGTACGTAGACATATAATTTTGAAGCTTCGATATAAATTCATTTTAGGTGCCATTTTTGGTGGATTGGTTTTTACTGCCTGTTCCACAAAAAAAGATGCAGCCTTAAACCGCAACTGGCATGCGCTGAACACCAAGTACAATGTGCTGTACAACGGTAATATCGCATTTGAACAAGGCCGCGAAGAACTCAATGCCAACTATAAGGACGACTATTGGGAAATATTGCCCATTGAGCGCCTTGAAGTCACTGAAGACATTAAACTCGATTCAGAGGACAACAACCCCAATTTCATCATTGCCGAAGAAAAAGCCACCAAGGCCGTACAAAAGCATAGTATGAATATCAGGGACTATGAGAGAAACCCACAGACCGATGAGGCTTTTCTGCTGTTGGGCAAGGCCAGGTATTTTGACCAGCGTTATATGCCAGCTCTTGAAGCGTTTAACTATACCATAAAAAAATATGCATATAGCGATAAGCTGAACGAGGCTCACATTTGGCGTGAAAAAGTCAATATCAGGTTAGATAATGAAGACTTGGCCATCAAGAACCTGAGGCGATTGATGAAGTATGAAGACCTGAAAGATCAAGAATATGCAGATGCCCGCGCCATGTTGGCCCAAGCCTTTGTCAATCTCAAGGCGCCCGACACAGCCATTCAAAACTTGAAGATTGCGTCATATTACACCAAAAAGAACCCTGAAAAAGGAAGGTACTACTACATCATTGGGCAATTGTACAACCAATTGGGCCATAAAGACAGTGCCAATTATGCGTTCAATAAAGTGGTTGAACTGAACCGAAGGTCACCACGGGTATATATGATCAATGCCGAAATACAAAAAATCAAGAATACAGAACTGACCGATGAGAACCAAGAAGAGGTACTTGAATACCTTACCGATTTAGAGGAGAATCGTGAAAACCGGCCTTTTTTAGATAAAATCTACCGTCAGGTAGCAGAGTTTCATTTAACCAACGAATCGGATAGTCTGGCCTTGCTCTATTTCAATAAATCATTGCGTGCCACACAAAATGAGCCCAAATTGAATGTACTTAACTATGAGAATCTAGCGGAATACAATTTTGATGAAAATGAGTATAAAACTGCCGGGGCCTATTACGATAGTGTATTGACCAATTTGCCCGAGAATACCAAAAAATTCCGCTCTACCAAAAAGAAATTTGATAATTTGGAGGATGTCATAAAGTATGAGGACATTGTTCAGTATGCCGATAGTGTCATTACGTTGTTCAATATGTCCAAAGATGATCAAGTAGCCTATTTTGAAGGGTTTATTGAGGAAATGAAGAAGGAGGAAGCTGCAGCTGCCAAAAAAGCTAAAGAAAAAATCACGGCGGGCTTTGCATCTTTCGGCGAGTCAAAAGGAGGTAAGGAAAACAAGGGCAAGTTCTATTTTTATAACATTCAGAGCCTTGGGTACGGTAAAAACGATTTTACCAACAAATGGGGAAACCGTGAACTTGAAGACGATTGGCGATGGAGCAATAAAATAAGAACATTGCCCTCAAAAGTAATTGATGAATCGCTTGTGGGCAACGACAGTCTAAGTTCAGAGCCTACTGGAGACGAAAAGTACTCGACCGATTTTTATTTGGATAGGATTCCTACTGACAGTACCGTAATTGATAGCCTGAGCGGTGGCCGTAACTTTGCCAACTATCAACTGGGATTGATATACAAAGAGAAATTCAAAGAAAACGGTTTGGCATCCGGCAAACTCGAAGATGTACTGAAATCGAACCCAGAGGAGCGTTTGGTACTTCCATCCAAATATAACCTGTACAAAATTTATGAGGAAGAAAAGAGTCCGTTGGCCGTCAGTATGAAAGAGAACATACTGCAAAACCATGGAGATTCCCGTTATGCTGAAATATTGCTTAACCCGCAGGCTGTTTTGGAAGACGACGCTGATGGTCCTGATGCCCATTATGGAGCGTTGTACAAGAAGTTTAAAAATCAAGAGTTTCTTGCTGTAATTACAGGAGCAGAGGAAAACATCAATAAATATACTGGAGACCCTATTGTGCCCAAATTAGAAATGTTGAAAGCCAATGCCATTGGAAGATTAAATGGCTATGAACCTTTCAAAGAAGCTTTGAACTATGTGGCGCTGACGTATCCGAACAATCCAGAAGGAAAAAAGGCAGAGCAGATGGTTGCCGAACAATTGCCCAAATTAGAGCCGAAGGAGTTTTCTTCTGAGGTAGGCTCTACAGGCTCGGGAAATTGGAAAGTGGTATTCCCGTTCAAGCGACATAAAAATGAAGAAGCGTTAAAATTAAAGGAGCTACTTGAGAAATCAATAAAAGATTTGAAATATAACAACGTAATTTCAAAAGATATTTATACCTTGGAAGACCAATTTGTGATCGCACATGGTTTCAAATCAAAAGATTTTGCCCTCGGGTATGCAGAATTGTTAAGAATTAACAAAGATTATAAGGTGGGTAACGAGAATTTCGTTATTTTATCGTCGAACTATAAAATAGTACAGGTACATAAAAATTTACAGGAATACAAGAACTTAATTTTAACCCCAAAACCATAAACAATAATGTTTTCAGATAACAAAAAACCTAGAATGATGAGCGAAATAGGCGGACAACCAAACAGAATAGAAAAAAACACAAGAATCAAAGGAGACATCGTTTCCGAGGCCGACTTTAGAATTGACGGAAAACTGGACGGTAACGTAAAGACCTCTGGCAAAGTGGTAATCGGCAAAGACGGTTATATACATGGCAAGGTAGAGTGCGTAAATGCGGACATCGAGGGCAACTTCAATGGTGAGCTTTTGGTTTCTGATCTGTTGTCATTGAAATCGTCGGCAGTGATCGAAGGTACGGTATCGGTAACTAAATTGGCCGTTGAACCAGGCGCAACCTTTAATGCCTCATGTACCATGAAAGGCAAAGGCGGCTCTATCAGCAGTTCTAGTAGTGCGGGCTCTTCCTCTTCTGGCGGTGGGTTTAAGTCTTCATTAACGAGCGGGTCAAGTACTGTAACTGGCAATGAACGGGCAAAAGTCTCCTAAGAAAAAAAATCATTTAAGAAATGTTGTAATGCTTTCGGGCATTGCCTTTGAAATGGGCGCCATTATTTTTCTGGCGGCCAAAGGGGGTATTTGGTTAGACGACCATTACCAGACCGATAAAAGATATTTCACGGCCACTGCCACACTGATTGGTGTGGCAATTTCTATTTGGGTGGTTTTGAAACGGTTGAAGAGAATAAAGCAATAATGTCCAAAACGCACCCCGTCATTTCTTTCTCGTTGGTTCTGATTTTTTCATTGGGACTTAGTTTTTTTACGCACACCGTTCTTCTCCAAAACATGGGGTTGCCGAAAGAGGGCAATCTGATTGCTTTATCCTATCTGGTGAACGGTGCTCTTGTCACGGTAATTTATATAGCTCTCTTTATCTTTAGGCACAAGCTAAAAAATCAAATTGGCTTCCTTTTTATTGCTGGCAGCTTATTAAAGCTTATCTGTTTTTTTCTTCTTTTCTACCCAGCCTATAAAGAAGATGGCGAAATGGATAGTATGGAGTTTGCGGCCTTCTTTGTTCCGTATTGCATTTCACTTGTTATAGAGACTATTTTCATGGTCAAAATGCTTAAAAAGTTAGATTGATTT
>JAJRSY010000008.1 GCA_024278565.1 Bacteroidota bacterium | reverse complement strand
CGAGAAGTATATCGAAAATCAGGGAAGGGCGAATGATGCAAAACAGCTCAGGTTGTTCGATACATGATCAATGCACAGCATTGAAGAAAACGCCCTGCGCTCTTGGCGCAGGGAAATTTACAATTTCCTTAACCTAAAGGCCTCTAAATATAGTTTAGCTTTGAAAAGTGGTACGTTTTAAATATCAAATAAGGCATTCTTTGACCTCACTACTATTGGTGATGTCAATTATTGCTCCATCATTGGTTAAACTTTCTCATGCCATTTTCGAACATGAAGAAACACATTGCGTTGAAATTGGGTCGTTACATGTGCACAAGGTAGAACTGGACTGTGATTTTCAAAAATTCAACCTAGCGCCGCTGCAATACCATGTTTGTGAGCGTATAGAAATATTTAGTGCCACGCTTATAAAGAAGGAAAATCTTAGTTTTTATTCCTATTTAAGTAAATTTCAAAAATTACATCTTACATTAAGGGGTCCACCCCTTGCTTCATAGCTCGTACAGATTTACATAACATCAGTTTTATTTATTAAATCAAGTAAGAAATGAAGCATCTATTTGTTTTCCTATGTATAGGAATGCTCGGTTATTTTGGGCATTCGCAAAACACAGTATCCGGTACAATTACAACAAGCCCTGGCAATAGAGTATTGGAAGGGGTGAGCATCTATTTTCCTAAACTGGAAAAAGGTACCGTTACCAATTCGGAAGGTTTTTTCAGTATTAACAACCTGGCCAAAGGCAGTTACAAATTGGTAGTATCCCATTTAGGGTATAAGACGTACGTTGAAACCATAAAGATCTATTCCGAAGAAAACAAGATTGATATCACCCTTACTCCTTCGGTCATTGAAATGGAAGAGGTTATCTTGTCCACTCCCTTTCACAAACTCCAACGTGAAAACGTTATGAAGGTTGAACACGCCCCAATAGCTGAATTTAAGACCAAGGGATCTCTTACATTATCAGATGGCATTAGTGGCATGGCCGGTGTTGAAAGCGTTTCGACCGGGGTTGGTATCGGAAAGCCCGTAATTCGAGGATTGAGCTCAAATAGAGTGCTGGTCTATGTTCAGGGGGTGCGACTTGAAAACCAGCAATTTGGGGGCGAACATGGGCTGGGCATTAGTGATGCGGGCATTGAAAGTGTAGAGGTTATTAAGGGCCCTGCCTCCCTACTCTATGGCTCTGATGCTATGGGAGGCGTACTTTACTTTAACCCTGAAAAATTTGCATTGCAAAACGAGACCGAAGGCGATGTCAACCTTGATTATTATTCGAATACCTCGGGTTTTGGTGCCAATATAGGACTAAAAACTTCTACAGAAAAGTTCAAGTACTTGGTACGTGGTAGTACTGTTTCACACGCTGATTACAGAACTGGCAACGGTAAGAGGGTCACTAATTCAAGGTTTAACGAGTATGGCCTTAAAACTGGTATGGCGTACCAATCCTCCCGTTTTAAAACGGAGCTTCGCTATAACCTGAATAGTTCAGAATTGGGTATTCCCAGTGAAATTAGCGCACAAACCTCTATGCGCTCACCAGACAACCCCTTTCAACGCTTAACCAACCACATCTTGAGTTCAAAAAGCAATATGTTTTTTGAAAATTCAAGTTTGGAAGCAACACTGGGCTATATTTTCAATACCAGAAAAGAATTTGAGGAAGGGGACGATCGGGCCACTCTAGAAATGGATCTTGCCACTTTTAACTACAACTTGCAGTACCACCTACCCAAATGGCATAAACTGGAGACTATTGTAGGACTTCAAGGCATGTATCAAACCAATACGAACGCTGGGGAAGAAATTCTAATACCTGATGCAGTGACCAACGACATTGGTCTTTTGGCGACCTCACACCTGCATCTTAGTGATAAAAACGACCTGCAGTTTGGTCTCCGTTACGATCATCGAAAAATTAACGGGGAGGAAAGCGGGGCGTCGGGTGACGAGGGGCATATTGAGAAATTAGAAAAAAAATTCAATAGTTTCAATGCCGCCTTGGGCTATAAGGCAAACATTTCTGAAACTATAACAGCTCGAATCAATACAGCTACAGGTTTTAGGGCGCCAAATTTAGCAGAATTGACTTCCAATGGTGTGCATGAAGGCACCAACCGCTATGAAACTGGAAATGCGGATTTAAAAAACGAGCAAAACCTTCAAGTGGATATTTCCCTTGAATATAAAAATGAACACCTTGAACTGTATATCAATGGTTTTAACAATGCGATAAACGATTTTGTATTTATAGCGCCCAACGGAAATTTTATAACGAATGATGCGGTCTTTGTATATAACCAGCAAAATGCAAGATTGTATGGTGGTGAGATTGGGTTGCACCTGCACCCGCATCCTTTAGAGTGGCTTCATGTTGAAAGTACATTTGAAACCGTAACCGGAAAATTGAAAGACGGCAACCCCCTACCTTTGATCCCTGCCACAAATTGGACCAATACGCTTAGGGTAGAAACCATCAAAAATAATAGCCTGATTAAGAAAAATTATGCGTTTGTTAGCCTACAAAGTTATTTTGATAAAAATGAGGTAAGTGGTTTTGAAACCACCACCCAGGGGTACAATTTATTAAATGCGGGTTTTGGGGGTAATTTGATTGTTTTTGGTCAAAAAATGGATATTCGCATTAGCGGAAACAATCTATTCAACGAAATTTATACCTCACATTTATCTAGGTTAAAAGTCGATGGCATTGCCAATATCGGAAGGAACGTGAGTATAGGAGTCAGTATTTACCTGTGATATTAAAGAAGCAATTCATACCAATCTCAATAGGTGCCGTCATCAATATCAATTGTTTTTTTATTTAAACCGTTTTTAAAAACATAGGTGTACAGCCACATCAGGGTAAATGAAGGAATAATATCAAGCCCAGGTATGATTTCTTCAATAAAGGTCGCCGCACCGGCAATTTGCCCTGTTTTTCCTTTGTACATGCGCATCATCAACCAAGCGGATACTGGTGCCCAAATAATATCTGAAAACTCGCCAATGAACGGAACGGTAAAAGAGAGCATTCCAATAGCATCATAAAGTAGTCCGTAAAAAAGATCTTGGTATTTTTTATTTTTTATTTTTGACATGATGAAAAATAAGAATTCCAAATTAAAGAAAACAATAAGAACGTCAAAGTTCTAAAAACAGCTTTCTCAAACAAACCGCATTTACGATAAGTTAGAACTGATGAGCTTCAAAAATTCGTTACGTGTCTCGATTTTCTCAAACTGCCCACGAAAGCCCGAAGTTGTAGTGACCGAGTTCTGTTTTTGAACGCCCCGCATCATCATGCACATATGTGATGCTTCTATTACTACTGCAACCCCCTTGGGTTTTAGCGTATTGTTGATACACTCCAGTATGTCATGTGTCAAACGTTCCTGCACCTGTAATCTTCGTGCAAAAACATCAACTATACGGGGAATCTTGCTCAAACCAACAATATAACCATCAGGTATGTAGGCAATATGAGCCTTACCAAAGAACGGAAGCATATGGTGCTCGCAGAGCGAATACAATTCAATGTCCTTAATAATAACCATGTCATCATAACATTCTTTGAACATCGCGCTTTTTAATATTTTCACCGCATCCTGTTCATAGCCTTGGGTCATGAACAGCATCGCCTTGGCTGCACGTTCAGGGGTTTTCGCCAAACCTTCACGGCTGATATCCTCACCAATTTCATTGATAATTGACGAATATTGGCCTCTTATTTCTTCGGTGATCTCTTTATTGTACTCATCTAAATTTTGATATGCAGGCATACACAGTATATTCGTTTGTTTTAATTATTGATGTGAAAAACCAGGAGCAAGATAATCAATCCTCTAGATAAAAATATCAAATTCCGATTTATGATCCAGAGCAAACGCATCTAAAAATGCTAGTTTCCATAAAAAATGAGATTTTCAACATAAGCTAAAATTTATACGGTTTAATAAACTCATTTGTCTTTATTCTTTGTTCTTTGTTCTTTAAATTGTCTATTTTCAACCCATAAAATAGTGTTGATGATAAAAGCCACCAATATTCAAAAGTTTTACGGAGAGCTACAAGTTTTAAAGGGAGTTGACCTTCATATAAAAAAAGGAGAGGTCGTTTCAATTGTGGGAGCCTCCGGTGCTGGAAAAACAACCCTGTTACAGATATTGGGCACTTTGGATGTGCCGACCAACAGTAAGGAAAGTAAACTGGTGATCAATGGTATTGATGTTACAAACCTGTCAGACAAAGACATGGCCAAGTTCAGGAACCAGCATATTGGTTTTATTTTTCAGTTTCACCAGCTACTGCCTGAATTCACGGCTTTAGAGAATGTTTGTATACCGGCATTTATTAAAAAAACAGCTCGAAAAGAGGCGGAAAAAAGGGCAAAAGAACTGCTCGACTTTTTAGGCCTGTCGAATAGGGTCCATCACAAACCCAATGAGCTTTCAGGAGGCGAACAACAGCGGGTTGCCGTGGCAAGGGCCTTGATCAACAGCCCATCGATCATATTTGCCGACGAACCAAGCGGAAACCTCGATTCTGAAAGTGCCGATACCCTCCACAAATTATTTTTTGAACTTCGTGATACGTTCGGACAGACCTTTATAATTGTCACCCATAATGCTGAATTGGCCGATCTTGCAGACCGAAAACTGACCATGGTAGATGGGCGTATTATAAGATGAAAGACAAAAAGATGAAAGACAAAAAGACAAAAGATGAAAGATGAAAAAATGAAAGACTTGATTTGAAAAATCCCTATTCTTTGAAAAATGGGCCCTATGTTGTTTGTAACGGGTAAACCTGCCTGCCTGGCAGGGGTAAAAAAGCTTAATGAATTTTCCAGTAAAACCTCTTGCAATAGTTCGGTAAGTTTTTGTATGTAATGACCTGCCTGCCATGCCTACGGTAGGTAAACCGGCAGGCAGGTTTTCAGAACTTTGATTCATAATTCAGCATTCATAATTACACGAAGTGTTGCTCCTGAGGATAACGCAGGAAATAGAATTAATTAAATTACCCACTATAATCGACATAGAACCGAAAAATGACAAAAACCGAGCTGAAGGATTTTTTAGATGCGAAGGTTGAGCAGTACAACCAACACAAATTTATTGAAAGCGACCCCATTCAGATTCCCCACCTATTTCAAAAAAAGGAGGATATTGAAATAAGTGCTTTTTTAACGGCCACCATTGCCTGGGGAAACCGTAAGAGCATCATTGCCAATGCAAAGCGAATGATGGCCCTGCTTGATGGTGCACCCCACGACTTTGTTATAAACCATAAAGCGAGCGACCTTAAAAAATTAAACGGATTCGTTCACAGAACCTTCAATCAGCAAGATTTCAATTGTTTCATAGGTAGTTTAAAAAACATATATATCGAGCACGGAGGTTTAGAGAAAGTTTTCGCACAGAATGCGACCACTGCCTCTGTGCAACCTGCAATAGCCTACTTTAAGCAAGTGTTTTTTGAACTCCCGCATCCAAAAAGAACTACAAAACACGTAAGCGACCCCGTGAAAGGTTCAGCTGCAAAGCGCATAAATATGTTCTTGAGATGGATGGTGCGTGACAACAGCACAGGAGTTGATTTCGGCCTATGGAACAAAATAAGTCCCTCTCAATTATCATGTCCGTTAGACGTGCACTCGGGAAACGTGGCCCGCAAGCTCAAACTCTTGAAACGGAAGCAAAACGATGCCAGGTCCGTGACGGAACTAGATGGCAATCTTCGAAAATTAGATGCCAAGGATCCCGTAAAATATGATTTCGCCTTGTTCGGTCTTGGGGTTTTTGAAAAATTTTGAAAAAGTGAACCAAAGACGTACTGCCTTCTTGTATCATCTCTATAAATAACTAGGTTAAACTTGAACTTTTTTTGTAACTGATCAGTCTAGTTAAACATCTAATAATCAATACTTTGTGCGTCATTGGAAAATCGAATCGGATTCAAAAAAAAGCTGTATTCCGATCTCAAAAAAGCCATAAGTGATTGAATATCAGCAAAATTAAAATTTTGTTAAAGTTTTCGGACTAAAATCAAAATTTCAAAAAACGCCAATTCAATGCTTTGAAAACAAGACTCTTATGTAATTTTATTAGCTAGAAAGGGCATACTGATTAGTTACCTTTTTTTTTCTACTTTTAAACTCGACTATAAAGCCAAAAAGCATGGAAAGGTCTTTACTGTTATTTTTAGTTCTAAATTGTTCGCTGGTAATCGCACAACAGCGCAAGTTGCCTGTTGATACAGTAATCACGACACAGCATAGTGTAACCATCAACGATGTTACTATGAATTATACAGCGAAAACTGGTACCCAACCTGTTTGGAATGAAAAGGGCAATCCTATCGCTTCACTCCACTATACCTACTATACCCGTAACAATGTTAAAGACAGAGCCTCTCGACCCCTATTGATTTCCTTCAATGGCGGGCCAGGATCGGGTTCGGTGTGGATGCACTTGGCCTACACGAGACCTCGAACCTTGAAAATTGATGATGAAGGTTACCCTGTTCAGCCTTATGGAGTAAAGCAGAACCCATATTCGGTGTTAGATGTAACCGATATTGTATATGTGAATCCTGTAAATACAGGGTACAGCCGCACCATACCTGATATTTCTAAAAAAGAGAAAGAAGATGTAGAAAAAGAGGAAAATCGTAAAAAATTCTTTGGAATCAATGCTGATATCAAATACTTGGCCGAATACCTTTGTTACAAGAAATAATCGTTGGCGGTCTCCCAAATATCTCATTGGGGAATCTTATGGGGGCACTCGGGTAATGGGCCTCTCACTTGCCTTACAAAACCAACAATGGATGTATCTAAATGGCGTGATTATGGTTTCTCCTGCGGATTATAAAGTACTGCGTACCGGAGGCCCTGTATCCAACGCATTGAACCTACCCTATTTTACAGCCGCCGCATGGTACCATAAAGCCTTGTCAAAAGAACTGCAGAACAAAGATTTATTGGATATTCTTCCCGAATCGGAAGCCTATGCCATAAACACCCTTATTCCGGCCCTCTCTAAAGGAGGTTTCATAAGTGATGTCGAAAAAAATGAGGTGGCAAACAAAATCGCCTATTATTCAGGGCTCCCTGAAAAAGAAATTCTGGATCTTAACCTTGTGGTTCCCACCCAGTATTTTTGGAAAAACCTTTTGAACGACAAAGGGTATACTACAGGAAGACTTGATTCACGCTATCTAGTATCACGTCAATTTAATTATGGAACAAAATGATGAGATAGTTTTTTATAAGCATCTCGTTTTGTAAACCCCCATTTGATCTTTTTCTTTTGTTTGTTTTTTTCTTTGGTCCATTGTTTGATTTCACTGATCAATAT
>JAJRSY010000122.1 GCA_024278565.1 Bacteroidota bacterium | reverse complement strand
ACGAGCTTCACAGAATTTAGTTCTCGGTGCAAAGGCACATGCGGCTATAAACGGGAAGTTCTCCCCCGATATTGAAGATGTAAAAGTCATTGCAATGGGTATTCTTCGGCATAGAATCATTAAAAATTACAAAGCCGAGGCCGAGGGCATTTCCGAAGAAAATATCATCACCGAGCTTCTTTAAGTAGTGTAAATAAAGGTTTTTCAGTGAATGTTGTCTTGCGTTTAAAGAGAACATTGAGTAGCTGTCTGCATTGAACAACGGTAATACCTATGGCAAAAGTTTTATTAGCCACTTGTATTTTCTTAATTTTGCATTAGTACCATAACCAATAATAAGTATAGTATGGCATTTGATATTGATATGATAAAGGGCGTTTACGCCAAAATGGCCGAACGGGTCGATAAGGCCCGAGAGATAGTCGGCAAACCACTTACCCTTTCTGAGAAGATTTTATATTCCCATTTATGGGATGGCAGTCCTTCGAAAGTATTTAAACGGGGGAAGGATTATGTTGATTTCGCGCCCGATCGTATTGCTTGTCAAGATGCTACGGCTCAAATGGCGCTCTTGCAGTTTATGCAGGCGGGCAAGCCTAAGGTCGCTGTGCCCACAACCGTTCATTGTGATCACTTGATTCAGGCAAAAAACGGCGCTGAACAAGATTTGGTGTTGGCAAACAGCACCAGTGCCGAGGTTTTTGATTTTCTGGAATCGGTATCGAACAAATACGGAATCGGTTTTTGGAAGCCGGGAGCAGGAATAATACATCAGGTTGTATTGGAAAATTATGCTTTTCCAGGGGGAATGATGATCGGTACCGATTCGCATACGGTGAATGCCGGCGGATTGGGAATGATTGCTATTGGAGTAGGTGGTGCAGATGCCGTTGATGTTATGGCAGGTATGGCCTGGGAACTTAAGTTTCCAAAGTTGATCGGAGTGAAATTGACAGGTACCATATCAGGTTGGACCGCACCAAAGGATGTGATTTTGAAAGTGGCCGGAATTCTTACCGCAAAAGGTGGTACAGATGCCATTGTGGAATATTTTGGATCTGGGGCAAAATCATTATCCTGTACCGGTAAGGGCACTATTTGTAACATGGGCGCCGAAATAGGGGCAACCACATCCACCTTTGGTTATGACGAATCAATGGAGCGTTACCTGAGGGCTACAGATAGAGAGGATGTTGCAGACGCAGCAAACAAAGTAAAAGAATATTTAACGGCGGATCCTGAGGTATATGCCAACCCTGAACAGTATTTTGATCAGGTTATAGAAATTGATCTATCAGAGTTGGGGCCCTTGTTGAACGGCCCGTTCACACCGGATCTTTCGACTCCAGTGGGCAATGAGATGACTGAAAAAGCAAAAGCCAATGAGTGGCCGATAGAAGTTGAATGGGGCTTGATTGGTTCATGTACCAACTCGTCTTATGAAGATTTGTCGCGTGCCTCTTCAATAGCGCAACAGGCGTTGGACAAGGGTGTTCGTATGAAAGCCGAGCTGGGCATCAACCCTGGTTCTGAGCAAGTTCGATATACGGCAGATCGAGATGGTATACTGGGTATTTTCGAAAAACTGAACGCCAAGATATTCACCAATGCTTGTGGCCCGTGTATTGGGCAATGGGCGAGATACAGCGATCCAAAAAATGCACCAAAAAACAGTATTGTACATTCGTTCAATAGAAACTTTGCGAAACGTGCTGATGGCAACCCCAATACACATGCCTTTCTAGCTTCGCCTGAAATAACCGCTGCCATTGCAATAGCGGGTAGGTTGGATTTTAATCCGTTGACGGACACCTTGCTTAATGAAAACGGACAAGAAGTGATGTTCGATGAACCTACGGGATGGGAATTGCCACCAAACGGCTTTGAGGTAAAAGATGCTGGGTTCTTGGCACCAGATGAAGATGGTTCAGGGGTTGAGGTCAGCGTAAGCCCGACGTCAGAAAGGTTACAGTTGTTAGTGCCTTTTGTACCCATTAAGGATGAAGAACTTCAGGGCGTGAAACTATTGATAAAGGCATTTGGCAAATGTACCACCGACCATATTTCGATGGCCGGTCCTTGGTTGCGCTTCAGGGGCCATTTAGATAATATTTCGAACAATTGCCTTATAGGGGCCGTGAACGCCTTCGGAAAGAAAACAAATTTTATCAAAAATCAATTGACAGGTGAGTTTGGGGGCGTACCCGATGTAGCGCGTGCCTATAAAGCGGCAGATATTCGTACTATTGTTGTTGGAGACCACAACTATGGCGAAGGGTCATCACGTGAACATGCAGCTATGGAGCCAAGACATCTTGGGGTGGCTGCCGTATTGGTGAAATCATTTGCACGTATTCACGAGACCAACCTGAAAAAACAGGGAATGTTGGGTCTGACCTTTGCCAACGAAAACGACTATGACCTGATCCAAGAAGATGATACCTTCAACTTTGTTGATATTTCAGATTTCGCTCCGGGCAAACCTTTGACCCTAGAGGTAGTACATGCTGATGGGGCAAAAGATACTATTTCAGTCAACCATACCTACAACGAGGCACAGATCGGGTGGTATCGAGAAGGTTCGGCGCTCAATGTTATTAAAAGAGAGAACGCTTCATAACAAGGGTTCTTGGAATAGTTTGGAATAACTCCTGGTTTTAACTGGGAGTTGTTTATTTTTAGGTTTTACCATGCTATGAAAAAGAACACCGTCTATACACTTTTGGTAATTGCTTTGGTGCTTTCCTTTTTTGTGACCCCTTTGGGTTATTACGCAAAGGTTTGGTTGAACACGCTCTTTTCGTTCAGTCCAACTGAAGTGACCGCTGAAGAAAGGCAAACACTTTCAAATT
>JAJRSY010000121.1 GCA_024278565.1 Bacteroidota bacterium | reverse complement strand
CTGTAATTGAAATTTGCAGCAGGGGCAATAACCTCATAACCTAAATAGGTATTGAACCTGCCCATGGTCAATTTTGTTCTTTCGCCAACGTTCCAGTAAACGAACAATTGGTTGAGGTTGTATCCACCAGCGGCGGCATCTCCCCTTGGTCCGAAGACAACATCGGCCACGGCACCGACTTTTTCACCTTCATAGCTAAGAACCACATTGGCCATACCAAGGGCAAATCCTGTTTCTTCTGCAAAAGAAGTGCCTGGCGCAAGAGCCGCATTTGTTACATTACCGTTGCCATCTGTTTCTGATTTGTCGGTAGCACTCAAGTTGGTCCTAAAATAGGCGTCAACACTACCACTGATCGACAGTTTCTTTTTCTCTTCTTTTGCGTCTTCATCTTGGGCAAACACACAAAGACCTGAAAATAGTAAAAATGCGGTTAAAAAGATTTTTTTTGCGTAATTTGTACTTGTAATCGTTTTCATAAGTTGATTTTTTTATATCCTTATATAGGATGTTTAAAGGTTAGACAAGACTTTTTGAAAGGGTTATATAACGGAGTGTTCTGCAAAACACTCCGTTTCCTTTTTATAAATAATTAGTGTTGGTTCATTCTAAAATCAGGGTAAGCGTCTATACCGTGCTCATGAAGGTCAAGACCGTCTATTTCCTCCTCATTGGAAACGCGGATGCCCATGACCAGTTTCAGTATACCCAAGATGATCAATGTGCTTACGACGCAAAAGGCCCCTATGATCGCTACCCCGTAAAACTGGGTCAATAATTGTTCGCTACTGGCTTTCGAACCGAAAACACCAACGGCCAAAGTACCCCAAATACCACAGGCCAAGTGAACGGCGACGGCACCCACGGGGTCATCCAATTTCAGTTTGTCAATTAGGGCAACCGCCAGAACAATGATCAAACCTGCCAGAAACCCGATTATTACCGCTTCATTGGGTGACATTAGATCGGCTCCTGCAGTGATGCCCACCAAGCCACCTAAGATTCCGTTCAAGAACATGGTGAGATCGAGGTTTTTATGTAAGATGAACGAAAGAAGCATCGCCCCTATACCGCCAGCTGCCGCTGATAAACAGGTGGTTACCAATACCAATGAGGTCAGTTCTGGATCTGCCGATAGTACCGAGCCTCCATTAAATCCAAACCAGCCCAACCATAATATCAATACGCCGGCCGTGGCCATGGGAATACTGTGCCCCGGTATGGCTTTTGATTTTCCGTCCTCGCCAAATTTTCCGATTCTTGGTCCTAACAGTATAATTGCGATCAATGCGGCCCAACCACCGACCGAGTGTACCAAGGTAGACCCTGCGAAATCGTAGAAGCCCCAGTCGTTCAAGAAACCCAATCCCCATTTCCAAGAGCCGACTATGGGGTATACCAACCCTAAATAGAGAATGGTAAATATCATAAAAGCACCTATTTTCATGCGTTCGGCAACAGCACCTGAAACAATTGTGGCCGCAGTGGCCGCGAACATTCCTTGAAACAAGAAATCGGTCCACCAGGTATATCCTCCAGAAGCATATTCTGGGGTCATTCCATTTTCAGGGGCTGCAATCCCGAATCCTGCAAATTTGAGAATTCCACCAGCACCCTCTTCAAAACCAGGGTACATTAAATTAAAGCCCCAGGCATAGTAAAGCAAAAGACCTGAGGTGATGATAAATATGTTCTTAAACAATATGTTGATCGAATTTTTTTGTCGTGTCAAGCCAATTTCCAAAAAGGCAAAACCGGTATGCATAAAGAATACCAAAGCGGTAGCCACCATCATCCATACATTATTGGCTGTAAATAATCCTGCATCCATTTCTTTTGAAGTTTAGTTAGTATTAGTTGATTCCTGCCTGACCGTTCTCACTGGTCCTAATTCTGTACCCTTCTATGATATCTGAAACGAAAATTTTTCCGTCTCCCACGTTACCGGTATATGCTGATTTCAGCAGGGTATCTACTGTTTTTTGTAGAAAGTCATCTGAGACTACTATGGTTAGATAGCGTCTTTGAATATCTGATGTGCTATACGCTACACCTCTATAGACATGACCTTGTTTTTCGTTTCCGACCCCTGTTACATCCCAGTAACTAAAGAAGTTGACCTCAATCCCATGCAATGCCTTCTTGATATCGTCAAATTTTGATTTTCTAATAATCGCCTCTATTTTTTTCATAATTGATTTGTTGAATAAGTCGTCAAATGTATAATATTTTGATTAATACTATGTAAATTTTAGGGGGTTCGTATATGATTTTTGCATATTTTGTAATATTGACCCTATATTTTTAGGGGTAAGACTAAAAAGAAGCATAAAAAAACAAATGTCTTGGTATTACGCAAATGGAAATCCCATAAAATCAGACCGATTTTGAAACAAATACACGCAAAGCGAAACGGTAAGACCAATTTTGGTCTATCAGATTTTTGGCTCTATGTTGTTTGTAGCGGGTAAACCTGCCTGGCCGGCAGGGGTAAAAAGGCTTAATGAATTTGCTGGTAAGACCTCCTGAGGATAACGCAGGAAATAGAATTAATTAAATTACCCACTATATTCGATATAGAACCAGATTTTTAAAAGAGGCTATTATTAACCCAACGAGTATAGTTTAGGATGTAACTCTGTTCAGCAGAAGTATTGTTTAATCTGTTAATGAGTTAGTAGTCAGTGGTCATAATAGCTCAAACTATAAACCTGTCTGCCGGCAGGCTCCTAAACTATTTTTAAACTCCTAAACCCTGCTTGCCATGCCTACGGCAGGCCTGCCTCGCCGGGCAGGCAGGTAAACCGGGCAGGCATGGCTATTATTAGCACCAAATGGCAACTGTTCAGCTCCTCTCTTGTCATTCAGAGGCACGAGCCCGCCTGCCGGACGGGCAGGGAATCCTTGCGCCTGCCTGCCGGACAGGCAGGTATGCTTGTTCGGGTATCGTTTTGGAATTGATGGCTGATGTCGGTACTTGTACTGAGCCTGCCGAAGTATTGGCAATAAAGCCCCTGTTTGCAGTTCAATACAGGTGAAAGGCAGTATCAACACCCCCAAGGGATTCCTCACTTCGCCTGCCTGCCGGCAGGCAGGTTCGGAATGACAAAAGGGAGAGAAAGCACTTCGGCTGAACAGAGTTACTTTAGGATATTAAACTTGTTCAACTCACTGAAAAACAGCAAGTCTAGGGTCTATCAGTCTATTGTCGTTGGGTTAATAACCAATAATCAAGGATACCACTATATGCGGATCAGAGTGTTTTTGATAACCATAGGCCAAGAGCCACCGCTAAAACGCCCACAACTATACTTGAAATGGTGTAGATCGAGAAATGGAACAGGTCACCACTCTTTAAGAGGGAATGGTTTTCGAAAGCAAAAGTAGAAAAGGTAGTGAAACCCCCACAGAAACCTGTTGACAATAATAAAATTTGATTTTGGGTAAGGTAGTCGCTTTTAAATGACACCCCCAGTACAAGGCCTATAATTAGGCAACCAATACTGTTTACGAGAAAAGTACCTAAAAAAAAGTGCTGAAAATAGCTGTCGAAATTTTTAGAAATAATATATCTAAGTATACTACCGACACCACCTCCAAAAAAAACAAGTAACAGTTGCTGCATACCCAAAGGTATAAAACTATATTGCTTTTTTGTATTTGGAAGAAACTAAATCCAACGGATAGATTTTGGCTGAAGATACCCCTGTTTGGTTAACAGAAGGTTTTTTTGCTTTTTGGTTCGAGCCACTAAGGCTAAAAACCATTATTACCGCATTTGCCCCGATAATAATAAACAGTATGCCAAAAAAAGTGCTCATTTTATTGCCCCTTATAGATGTATAACGCAAAAATACATTGTGATTGGTATAATATACGGGCAAAATCAAAAAATTGTTGTCACGAATAACACTTTTGCGATACTAACTAAGAATCAGGCTAATTTTTGAGATAATACTTGATAACGAATAAAATCGTTAAGAATAACAGAAAAAATGCCCCCACCCATTTAACACCTTTGTAATTGCGTAAATGCAGTTTTTTGTCTTTTCGGTACTGAAAACCAATAACCACCGTAAAAACGAGGAAAAAAAGGGCTGCGAAAATTAATTGTCCGTTGCTGAACATAATTCATATTTTTACGCAAAACTAAGGTAAAAAACCACAATCAATACAAGATGGAAAACAAACTTAATGCGGTTGCCCTTTTTCATAAAACATTCGGAATGGGAATTTCTGAAACAATGCGGGCCAACTTAGGAAACGATACGAACATGTTGCGTTTCAATCTTATGGACGAGGAGAACAAAGAATACCTAGAAGCTGCACAAAACAATAATTTGGTAGAGGTCGCCGATGCTCTGGGTGATATGCTGTACATTTTGTGCGGTACTATTTTAGAACACGGTATGCAGTATAAAATAGAGGAGGTCTTTGATGAGATACAACGCAGCAATATGAGCAAGCTGGGCGCTGACGGAAAACCCATTTATAGAGATGATGGCAAAGTATTGAAAGGCCCCGATTATTTCAGGCCCAATCTTCAAGAAGTATTGGATAGGTAAATAATACGGTAGGTTCTTACCTGCCTGCCGGCTGGCAGGTGGTTATGCCTTTTTCTTGAATTTTGGAATAGTTTAGAAGGTTAAAAAATAGTTTGGGAAGTTTAAAAAAAAGTTTAGAAGTTTAGAAGTATGAAGTTTAGGGGTTAAGAGATTCATTGCTAAACCTTCTAAACTTCATACTCCTAAACTAAAAAAGAAGTTGGGAAGTTTGAAATAGTTTAAATTTTAAACCGCCAGCCAAATTTATCCTCCGCCCTGTTATACTGAATATCGGTAATGCGCTTTTTGAACAATGATGCATAACTATCGGTCAGTTCAGGTAGGTCGTAGTCTCTATCTTTATGCCCGAAGGTGGCAATAGGCGATATTACGGCCGCTGTACCCGTACCGAACATTTCCTTTAGCGTTTTGTTTTTGGCCGCTTCCACAACTTCGGTTACCGTAATTTTTCGTACTTCTGTGGGTATGCCCTCATCTTTGGCGATCTCCAGAACACTTTTTCGGGTGATACCATCAAGGATCCGATCACTTGTTGGGCCGGTGATCAAGGTGTCGCCAATACGGACAAAAATATTCATTGCCCCAGCTTCCTCTATATATTCATGCGTGTTGTCATCGGTCCAAATAACTTGGTTGTACCCCTTCTCAACTGCCAATTGGGTAGGGTGGAATTGCCCTGCGTAATTGCCCCCCGTTTTTGCATAGCCCACACCGCCGTTGGCCGACCTTGAGTAATGCTGTTCTATAAGTACTTTTACTTTACCGGAAAAATAGGCGCCCGATGGTGCAAGGGCTATTATGAACTTGTACTCATCTGCAGGTGATGCATGAAAACCTTTGCCCGAGGCAAAAATAAACGGCCGTATGTACATTGAACTACCGGTTGTTCGGGGTATCCATTCCCTGTCCAATCGCAAAAGGGTTTTTAGCCCTTCCATAAAAAACGCTTCTGGAAACTCAGGTATGGCCATTCGTTTGGCCGATATGTTCAAACGTTTGTGGTTGTCAAGAGGACGAAACAGCCATGTGGTGCCATTTGCATCTTTATAGGCTTTCATTCCTTCAAAAATCGATTGTCCATAATGAAAGATCTTTGCCGAAGGTTCTAAACTCAAAGGGCCGTACGGAATTATTTTAGGGGTTTCCCATACACCGTTCTTGTAATCGCAGACCAGCATATGATCCGAGAACACATTTCCGAAAGCCAAATTATCAAAATCGACTTGATTTATTTTTGAGGTTTCCGCTTTTACAATCTCGATGAGGTTCTTTGTGGTACTTTCCATTTTAAATAAGATTTTAAAGAATAAAAATAGGGAAATATCCCAATTTACCCTTCTTTTTTCGTTTAAATTGACCAATTTTGTAGAAGTAATCCATATAGTAATCTAAAATATATATATTATGGAAAGAATTAACATATTACTCGCCTTTTTGTTTATGGTGTATTCGGGCATGGGCCAGGATCAACAACCTGAGAACACTTCGGAAACGATTGTGACCTCCAGCTATACTTCTTTTGGTGAAAAGTTCGATGCAAAAGACGCTCTTGGCACTCAAGAAATATCTGAACAATATTTGAAAATGACAGTTACCGATACGACCCGTTCAAAATTCAATGCCATAGTAACCGATGTCTGTAAGTCAAAAGGCTGTTGGATGAAGCTTCAACTGGAAAACGGTCAAGAAACAATGGTACGTTTTAAAGACTACGGTTTTTTTGTGCCCAAAGATATTACGGGCAAAGAGGTTGTCGTAAACGGATTTGCTTTCGTAGAGGAAATGAGCGTGGAAGACCAAAAACACTATGCTAAGGATGGGGACAGATCCGAAGCTGAAATCGCGAAAATTACCGCACCCAAAAAAACGTACAGTTTTGAGGCTGTTGGTGTGCTGTTAAAAGAATAGGGTGCGGCGAGAGATCATTACCACCGCTGATGGCTCGAAAACCATTCATATTGTTGATTGGAACGAGCAATACCATTCAAAGCACGGGGCTATTCAAGAAACCTACCATGTATTTATAAAATCAGGGCTCCATCTTTTTGAAAACAGGTCCGTGACTATTTTGGAAGTAGGCTTTGGTACGGGCCTCAATGCCCTGATAACCTTATTGGAGGCAAAAAAACAAAATTTAGAAATCACCTACACTGGTGTTGAAGCGTACCCTGTTGCAACTGAAGAACTTGAGCAGCTCAACTACATTTCAGAATTAAATGCTGGGGCGATAGCCAAAGAATTTCAATTCATGCACCAATGCAAGTGGGATAGTGATGTTCTTGTCACTGAAGGGTTCGTGTTGCACAAACAGCAAAAAGATTTTCGTGATCTGGGTTTTGAAAACAGCTTTGATCTCATTTATTTTGATGCCTTTGGGGCTCGTGTGCAACCTGAACTCTGGACAGAGAACATCTTTTTAAGCATGTTCAATGCTTTGAGCAAAAAAGGGGTTTTGGTAACCTATTCTGCAAAAGGTAGTGTGCGACGGGCCATGCAAGCTGTAGGTTTTGCTGTTGAACGTTTACCAGGGCCACCGGGCAAACGCGAAATGTTGCGTGCTTTAAAACCGTAACCCAAATATGGGTTCAATGTGTTAAATCAACATTAAACCTGCTTTGACAACTAACGGAATACCATACCTTTAGTATATGAAAGTTTTAATTGCAGGTGCGACTGGGTTGATTGGCAGTGAGATGGTTCGCCAATATCACCATAAAAACGTGGCTGTAAATTACCTGACCACCTGTAAGGGCAAAATCGTATCCATAAAGAATTACAATGGTTTTTATTGGGACCCCAAAGAAGGTGAGATAAACTTGAAGTGTTTTGATGGCATCTCTGCCATTATAAATTTGGCCGGGGCGAGTATTTCCAAAAGGTGGACGACCAGTTACAAAAAAGAATTATTTTTGAGTAGGATAAATTCACTTCGAACCCTGCACAAGGCTTTATTGAATGTGGATAGGGGCAACATCGCTTCGATTGTTTCATCGTCGGCCATTGGTGTTTATCCAACGTCGCTCATCAATTTATATACAGAAGACGAGAAAGAGGTTGATACTGGTTTCTTGGGAGACCTCGTAAAGGCATGGGAGAACGAAATGGATGCTTTTAAAGATTTGGGTCTTAAAGTTGTCAAAATTAGAATAGGGTTGGTACTGTCATCAAAGGGCGGTGCTTTGCCAGAAATGTCAAGGCCGATAAACTATTATGTGGGTGCTGCCTTTGGTACCGGAAAACAATGGCAATCATGGATTTATATTTCAGACCTGGCACGTATGTTCCTTTTTGTTATCGAAAAGGGTTTGCAAGGGGTTTATAACGGGGTCGCTCCCAACCCGGTGACCAATAGTAAATTAACAAAGGAAATTGCCGATACGCTTAATAAACCCTTGTTATTGCCCAATATTCCTCAAATTGTCATGAAGGTATTACTTGGTGAAATGGCGTCTATCTTATTTGCAAGCCAACGGGTGAGCAGTAAAAAAATAGAAGAAAATGGTTTTGTTTTTCGCTATCAGAACATTAGTTGTGCGCTTGAAGCTAGTTTGAAGATAAAAACAGAAAACGCTCAAGTTACAAGCCAAGGTAGCGAATACCGATGAGCCACAAATAAATCGAACACCCCATTTTTTAAATCAAACACTGGCAGTTTTTGAGTAAACTTCGCTCTTCGTTAAGTTGGTCAACGTGTTTGTTCTTAGTCAATTGCAGTTTGTGATTTTGGCCGTTCGAGCGCAGTCGAGAACTATACGCCTGAATTCTAAAAAGATCTCGACTGCGCTCGACCAGACAGTTAGCCACAAAATCAATCGAAAAAGTAAGTAGCCAACTACCGACCGCTATCATTTTATAGTGACATTTTGACATTTTTAAAGAATTGGCAGTACTTTTGCCACCTGAAAAACGACGAATTAATTAATAGTATCAAATGAGCGAAAAAGACAAGGCAGAAGAATTGGAAGATATCCAGTCAGAGGCAGGCGAAATTTTAGATGAACAAGGGCATGTTGAGGAAGAGATAGGTGAAGACGAAGAGTTGACCGTTGAAGAAAAGCTACAAGATGAGCTGGCCAAGGAAAAAGACAAATTTTTGCGTCTTTTTGCTGATTTCGAGAATTATAAAAGGCGTACTTCCAAAGAGCGTATAGAACTTTTCAAAACAGCCGGTCAAGAGGTCATCGTTTCACTATTGCCCGTAATCGATGATTTCGACCGGGCCATGAAGGAACTCTCAAAATCGGAGGATAAGGAAATGTTCAAAGGTGTTGAGCTGATCAGCAATAAATTCAAGGAAACCCTAAAAAATAAAGGACTTCAAGAAGTGGAGGTAGAACAAGGTGATGTTTTTGATGCAGATGTGCATGATGCCATTACCCAAATACCCGCCCCAAACAAAAAATTGAAGGGCAAGATCATTGATGTTGTTGAAAAAGGCTTTATGTTGGGGGATAAAATAATACGTCACCCGAAAGTTGTGGTAGGAAACTAATAAATTGGGCATGAAAGAAGATTATTACGAAATTTTAGGAATTACCAAGAATGCCACTGCGACCGAAATAAAAAAGGCCTATCGTAAGAAGGCGGTACAGTACCACCCTGATAAAAATCCGGGTGATGCAAAGGCAGAAGAAATGTTCAAAAAGGCTGCTGAGGCATACGAAGTGTTGAGCGATGCCGATAAAAAAGCGCGCTATGATCAATACGGCCATGCTGCTTTTGATGGTGCGGGCGGCTTCGGTGGTGGTGGCATGGACATGGATGATATTTTCAGTCAGTTCGGCGATATTTTTGGCAGTGCTTTCGGTGGTGGTGGAGGTTTTAGCGGGTTTGGCGGAGGTCAGGCAAGAGTAAAGGGAAGCAACCTGAGAATTCACGTAAAACTTACTTTGGAAGATGTTGCCAACGGTGTTGAGAAAAAGGTGAAAGTGCGTAGAAAGGTTCAAGCTGAGGGTGTAACCTACAAGACCTGTGGTACCTGTGGTGGGCGTGGGCAAGTGACAAAAATCGCAAACACCATTCTGGGCAGAATGCAGACAGCGGCAACCTGTAGTGCTTGTGGGGGAAGCGGACAGATTTTAGATAAGCGGCCCAGTGGCGCAGATGCCCATGGTCTAAAGGTTACCGAAGAAACGGTTTCGGTGAAAATACCGGCAGGTGTAGAAGATGGTATGCAGTTGAAAGTACCCAATAAAGGAAACGAGGCACCGGGCAATGGTGTACCGGGAGATTTATTGGTGGCTATTGAAACTGTCGAACATACAACCCTGAAGCGAGAGGGCGATAACCTACATTACGATCTATATATTAGTTTGTCGGAAGCCATATTGGGCACCTCAAAGGAAATTGATGCCATAGGGGGGAAAGTACGGATCAAACTGGAATCGGGAATTCAATCAGGCAAAATATTGAGGCTGCGGGGCAAGGGCATCTCAAGTCTTAACGGGTACGGTAGTGGTGACTTATTGGTGCATGTCAGTGTTTGGACACCAAAAGAGCTAAATAAAGAGCAAAAAGAGTTTTTTGAGCGTATGCGCAACAATGATAATTTTGAACCCAAACCAGAGAAATCAGATAAATCTTTCTTCGAAAAGGTCAAAGATATGTTTGCCTAGGTGACTTTAATATTGTTATTAAATCAGTACTGTCCGGTTAAACCTGCCTGCCTGCAGGGACGTAAGACCGCTTACTTCGACAAGATCAAGGTCGTTATTTAGATATAAGACGTAAGACTAAACCGGTCGGTAGGCAGGTTGTAACTATTTGAAAATCAATAGCTATGCTAGCTGACTTCTTAGCTATACCTCAAGTTTTATAAAGTTCCAAAAACAAGGTGTCAAGTTTCGATTCAACATTAATGATTATAGGTATTGCCAAAATTTTTAAAAATATTTATCGGACAACGATGCTCCTATAAATAAAAACGTATATTTGGATTAGTGTTGGGCAACCAACACTAATTTTCTTTTTTATAGCAATTTTTTTTCCCATCCTTGATTCGTTAGGGGTGGGTTTTGTATTTTGTTGCTGTTGTTAAGTCTTGACTTGTTAAGAGGAGCTATGATGCGAGCGTATCATGTACGAAACCAATTCCTATGGGGAGCAGCGCAAAGACCCAGTGTAGTTCAACACCGCATTCATGCTGGGTCGTGCCGACCGCACGAATGCTTGGTTATTGTAAACAGTTATTATTGTTCGTAATTGTAAGGAATATAATTTTCCCATTTCCAAGGAGTAAAGGTGTCTCTAATCGTTACTTCTAAAAGTTCTTTAAATATACTTTCTGCATTATCGCTATTTGAAAGAATTATTATACCTATTTGTTTTTTGGGAAAAATAATTGAGTAATGTTGAAATCCTTCTGCATGCCCCTCTTTAAACGAACCTTGGCCATAAGGTGAGTCCAATAACCCCCAACCTAATCCATACCTTAAATTGATGTCCTTGTTTTCATTTTGTCCTGTTTTAAGTTGACTTTTTATTCGTTTTTTAGTCAACCTTTTTCAGGACGAGACAAGCGCAAGTTTTTTGGAAAGCTGTTTCCTTTAAATAAAACACCGAAGATGCCCTACGTGTAAAGAAGGTACAATGGTAACGGTCTTTATGTTCGACAGCAGGGGACCGCCCGAACATTGGATCAATAAACTGAAACAACAAGATATAACATCCAGAACCAAAACGGCGTAATGGCCGTAAGGGATATCTATTGCCCAAAGTGAAGGGTTTTGACCAAAAGCACCTATTGACAATAGAGATCAAAGGCCTTGGATGGCAGAAAACACCCAAACAGCGTAAAAAATGCAGCAATTGTAAAAGCATCGAAGAAGGTATCCCTTCAGACCACCCACCTGATCCATACCAACCCCATAGGAAACAACGGGGCCAAAGACCCGGTGTAGTTCAATACCTCATTCATGCTGGGTCGTGCAGACCGCATGAATGCTTAGTTATTTGGCACAATACGGTCTTCAGACATGTTATATCTTTTCTATAATTTCTTTTTTTAACCAAGCAAATGCGTTTTCTTGGTTGTATTCTATTTCTGGTCTCAATAAAGCCTCCATGTCTCCTATAAAATCAGGGTCAACTTCTTTCTCTTCAATATTTATTAGAAACTCTTTTTTACTTGGTGGTTTGTTTGCTGTTGCAAAAGTGATATACTCTTTAAAGCAGTGAATAATTTCATCAATATTCAATTCTATATTTAATCTAGAATAATCCAAATCAAATAAATCCCGTCCTTTACTTCTTTGGTATAAAGCCCTCAGTTTTGTTCCTAAAAGTTCGTTTATACTGTAGGTTTTTATTCCTACTTTACCTGAAAACCATTCGCTTTTCACTTCAAAAGGAAAGTTCACCCAATCCAACACATTAATATGCTCTTTGCAATTAATTTCTAACTTTAATCGCAATCTTATTTCTTCATATTCAGATGTAAAACGGTACATTGCTTTTGCTCCATGACCTTTTACTTGTGTTTTTCTTGGTTCTTCAAAAAATGTAATGACTTCACTTAATCGTTGCATTATTGGCTTAATTGGACCAGCTTTAATTTGAACTAAATCAATATCCTCTGAATATCTTGGGGCAGGGTCTAAGTATAACTTATGTAATGCTGTTCCGCCTCTAAACGCTAAGTTTTCTCTCAATAATTCATCAGAGAAAATTTCCACCAAAGCACGACTTATTACTAACTCAAGTTACGCAAAAGGATACAATGCCTAACTTTATGTCATGGAAAATATACAGGACAT
>JAJRSY010000120.1 GCA_024278565.1 Bacteroidota bacterium | reverse complement strand
GCTGTAGTGTAAGAACTGGAGCTTATCAAATAATCGGTGTATAAATCAACAAAGTTATCCATAAGGTTTTACTTTCAAAGTTATTAACAATCAACTCTATGAGCCTCTTAAATTTAGATTATTTTTGCGTAACGTGAGTAACTAAGGTATTCTATCAGTATCCCAACAGGTTCGGTGAAGATTTTTATCTATGCAAATAGTATCAAAATTCAAGCTGAATTACCGCTCGAAAACCTTTTCGAATTCTTGGCAGACAATAATCATGCTATCACGGGGTACACGTTCAAAGGGCTCAAGTTCTTTAGTGATAGCTGGCCAGTATTTGTCTCTCCAATACGCTAATGACTTGTCACCTATTGCCTCTATGTGTGCATATTCACTATCAATATTAAAATAAGGAATCAATTTCACCTTTGTGGTTTTCACAAGGCATTTTGCAGTGCCTTCCCAATTGGTAACAACTATAAAATCACCTATCTTAGGGAGTCTTTCATTTCGGTATTGAAGTCCTAACAAGGAGTGCGATGTTGCTGTTTTGACCCCAGATCTGACCAAATCGGCACAGGCATTGGCATCTTCTTCGTTGTCACAAAAATGTATGGCTTTCGGTGCCTCTTCAAAAGCATCCTCCAAGTGGGCATCTAAATAATCTCCCCACATATTTCTTGCTGAAGCGTTATCCATGGAATCTAAACGTAAGGTGGTCGGTTAATATTGTTGATTTTTTTATCGTTTCCATCTCTTAAATTTAAGAATGACCTATGAAAATTTACCTGCTTTGAACTGCTTCGCCTCACGGGCCCGTAGCCATATAAGTCAATAAAGGGCTCACGCAATTTGATGAGGTCATAAAGACCCCGTCCGCTACTAATGCCCGTTCCTACAATTATGGCGTCGTATACGTTCTCTTGGTTCATGCTGCTATTTTATTATTGTATTGGTGTTGTTCTTAATTTTTATAACTTCACATGGAAAGAAATACCAAGGGAACAATTTCACCCTAAATATAAGATTTAATTCTTATTTTTATAAAATAACATATCAATACCTTAATAGTAAAGCCCAAGAAATGAAGACAATCAAAGGACCTGCCGTATTTTTAGCGCAGTTTGTAGATAGTAAAGCACCCTTCAATTCGTTGGATGGTATGTGCAAATGGGCGTCTGATCTGGGGTATAGGGGCATACAGATTCCTACTTGGGAGGGTTTTTTGATAGATTTAGATAAGGCAGCCGAAAGCCAGACCTATTGTGATGATCTGAAGGCCAAGGTGAATTCTTATGGACTGGAAATCACCGAACTCTCTACCCATTTACAGGGCCAGTTGGTTGCTGTGCACCCCGCATACGACCTGATGTTCGACGGTTTTGCGCCCGATAACGTGAAGAACAATCCGAAAGCCAGAACGGCTTGGGCCGTTGAAACCGTAAAAAAAGCGGCAACGGCAAGTCGTAGATTGGGCATTACCGTCCACGCTACTTTTTCAGGGGCTCTATTGTGGCATACATGGCACCCATGGCCCCAGCGCCCAGCCGGTTTAGTGGAAATGGGCTTTGGTGAATTGGCAAAACGTTGGATGCCCATCTTGGATCATTTTGACAAAGAAGGCGTAGATGTATGTTATGAGATCCACCCCGGCGAAGATTTGCACGACGGCGATACCTTTGAACGTTTTTTGGCCGCAACGGGAAACCATAAAAGAGTGAATATTCTCTATGACCCAAGTCATTTTGTGCTGCAGCAATTAGATTATATCGAGTACATTGACCATTATCACGAGTTTATAAAATCATTTCATGTGAAGGATTCCGAGTTCAACCCCACGGGAAAAAAGGGTGCTTTCGGAGGGTATAACGATTGGGGAGACCGTGCGGGCAGGTACCGCTCATTGGGTGATGGGCAAATTGATTTCAAGACCATTTTTTCGAAATTAACGCAGTACGGCTGTGATGTTTGGGCAGTGATGGAATGGGAATGCTGCATCAAAAGCCCCGAACAAGGTGCACGGGAAGGGGCAAAGTTTATTCAAGATCATATAATTGAAGCGACCGAAAAAACCTTTGATGACTTTGCAGGTGTGGCCGTTGATAAAAAAATGTTGAAAAAGATATTGGGCTTGTAAACTATAAAAATCAAACTATTATGAAAAATTTGATATTTGTTGTTCTCACCGGGATATTGATTTTTGGGTGCAAAGCAAAAAGAAAGACGGTCGTAGAAGAAAAGACAGCGGATAAAATTGAGGAAGTTGCTACAGAAACAGAGGGCCAAGAAGAATGGACCGTTCTTTTTGACGGAACATCTTTTGAAGGTTGGCACGGCTTTGGATCGTCGGAAATGCCTGCTGAATGGAAATTGGAAGCAGAAGCCATGGTGTTCCACCCACCCAAAGAAAGGGTAAAGAACAAGGTGTATGACATAGTGACCGACAAGGAATATACCGATTTTGTCCTATCCCTCGAATGGAAAATTTCTAAAGGGGGAAACAGTGGTATTTTTTGGGGCATCAATGAAGGAGGTGAATATAAGAAGCCCTACACAACAGGTCCGGAAATACAGGTATTGGACAATTTGAACCACCCTGATGCCAAAAATGGAACCACACATCAGGCCGGGGCTTTGTACGATATGGTAGCTCCCTCTAAAGATGTGGTAAAGCCGGTAGGTGAATGGAACCATTGCGTGATTACCGTAAACCATAAGACCAATACGGGCAAGGTTGTTTTGAACGGAGAGGAAGTCGTCGATTTTCCGACCCACGGCGACGAATGGAATGCCATGGTCGCCAAATCAAAATTTGCGGATTGGGACGGTTTTGGGGCATTTACCACAGGAAAAATCGGGTTGCAGGACCATAACGATATAGTCGCTTATAGGAATATCAAAATAAAGGAACTGTAATAGGGAACCAAAAAACATTAAATGAAAAATAGATACATAGTGTTGTTATCGGCCCTCTTTTTTTCTTGTAAAAGTGTGGCACAAGTTAAATCTGTAACTGTAGATCGATCAAGTGAAGTTGTCGTTCATAAAGAAAATTCGGGTACAGAACCCACCAAGCCCGAGCAAACTGAGTTTTACGAACCTATTGTTCCCAAGGTGGATCCCAAGGGAGAGAATGGTGTTCCGGGTGATGCCATCGTTCTTTTTGATGGTATCGATATGGAAGAATGGATCAGCACTAAAGACAGTACGGCCGCAAAATGGCATTTGAACAAAGACGGAAGCATGACCGTAAATGACAAAACGGGCAATATTCAGACCAAGCGGATTTTTGGCGATGTGCAATTGCATATCGAATGGCGTTCTCCGTCGACTGTTGAACGCAATGGGCAAAACAGGGCGAATAGTGGGGTGTATCTATCTGGGTTGTATGAAGTGCAGGTGTTGGACAGCAACG
>JAJRSY010000119.1 GCA_024278565.1 Bacteroidota bacterium | reverse complement strand
GGCAGGCAGGCTTGCTCTTTTTCCGCCGATCGGCGTTAAAATTTATCGTCGTAGCTACGGCTATGCCGATAAATTTTGCCTTGCTCGCCGAAAAAATAGACTGCCCGTATTCTTCCGAATTTTAAAGTGGAAGGAGTATATCAATGCTTTAATGAGGGAATAAAAACAAGTGTTCAATTGTATAACAACTCACTCGTTCTTACCGGTGTAGGTGGGAGCCCCGGTCGAGCTTGTTCGGTGCATTTGTAATAGTTCGGCAGCGGCCTTAAATGGCGATACTTTATTGTTCGAGACCTCTTTTATCATCTTTTCAAGTTTGGTCTTAACCGCAGGATCCTGATAGAACTGAAGTTTTAATTGTTCATCGATGGTCTGTAGCAACCAGTGTTTGTTTTGTTGCTGCCGTTTCAATTTGAAAGAATCCGTTTCTTTGGCTTGCTGGACATAGGTTGCTATCATCTCCCAGATTTCGTCCAATCCCCTATTTTCAAGAGCAGAACAACTGAGCACCTTAGGTGCCCAACCATTCTCTTTGGGGGGGTAGAGGTGCAAGGCCCTCTTAAATTCGGTTTCGGCGAACCGGGCACTTTTAATGTTATCACCGTCTGCCTTGTTGATGACCAGGGCATCCGCCATTTCTATAATACCCCGTTTAATGCCCTGTAGTTCATCACCTGCCCCCGGTAATTTCAAGAGCAAAAAGAAATCTACCATACTATGTGCGGCTATTTCGCTTTGCCCCACACCAACGGTCTCGATAAGGATTACATCATAACCGGCCGCCTCACACAAGATAATGGTTTCACGGGTCTTTCGAGCCACGCCCCCTAATGATAAACTTGATGGGGACGGACGTATAAATGCATTTGGGTCTTTGACCAGTTCTGGCATTCGGGTCTTGTCACCCAAAATACTTCCCTTGCTCTGGCTGCTTGTGGGGTCAATTGCAAGAACGGCTACTTTTTTTCCGAGCGAGGTGATTTTTTTTCCGAACGATTCGATAAAAGTGCTTTTTCCGACCCCGGGAACCCCGGTAATGCCAATTCTGATGCTATCGGTTTTTTGTAACAGACATTTTTCAATGATCGTATTGGACTTATTAAAATCATCCTTTTTTGTGCTTTCAACCAAGGTAATAGCTCTTGCCAAGGCCGTTTGGTTGCCTTTTATAATTTCAGCACCAAGTGCATCTTCCAAGAGATGCGGCTTTCGTTTGTGTTGAATTTTGGTAATATGTTCTGAGCGGGTGTTTTTCTGGGGCACTTGATTTATTTGTTTATTGGAATCCTTACCACCGTATCGTCCCATGACAATGAAAGGTACAACTGACCTTCATTTTCGAACGCTATGGTAAAATTCTCTTGGGGTGATGAAAGCGGGTCTGTCGCTACTTCAACTTCTACAATATCTTGTTCTGGGTTTCGAGTGGTTTCCTTACCTCCGCTAAGTATGGTCACGCCCCATTCGGGAATCTCTTTGTTGAGAGTGACCGTCCAGTTCTCTTTTTTTGGTTTTGCCCATAATGAGTAAGTCCCAGCTGGTAATTTTTTATCGATTATCTTAATTGCGGTGGCCGTGGTAAAGGTAGTGGGTTCATTGGCACCTGTTCTCCAAACCACGTTATAAGGTACGAGTTCACCGAAAATGACCCTTCCCTTTTTTGAGGGGCTCGAATAGGTCACCGATAGGTCAAAACCGTTTTCGGTATAGGTTTCCGTTTTTTCGGGACTGTGTTTTTTGGTCTGTTCTTGCATATAGGGCATGCCCACAAAAACCATCAATAGAACCAGTACGGTCGTTACGACCAAGAACCACTTTAAGAATTTCATGGGTATAAGTTTTCCTCTAAATTACGAAATCTGTTGCAACTAACGGTAAAACTAAATTTTTATATAGGCGGAAAACCTCTTCGTTACCAGTAACTTTTTCGTGAGTTACGGTTCATAAAAGATCAAAAACAAACTTAGATTCATTTGTGTATACTTCTTTGGGACGGAGAATACTGTTCGGAAAATTCTTGTGATTGGGTGCATCGGGAAAATTTTGCGTCTCAAAACAAATTGCCGGAAAAGCCAAGGGGGTATACACCACCACCCCTGGTTGGTTCGTAAACACATTCATCGAAATACCTGATCTTTCAGATGAGATCCGCGCCGCTGTTTTTGCTTTGGCATCTATTTTAAAAGTGGCATCTAAACGAATTTTTTCAATGGCCTTCTCTTTTAAGAAATCAGAAGTGGTATCTGATACAGACAAAAAATTTCCTGTGGGCAAGAGGTTTTCATAGGTTTCCACCCATTGCTTACAGTTCAATTGCAGGCGGTAATGGTCAATCTCGTTGGCAGCATCCAACTTAAAATAGGAATGGTTGGTCAAATTCACTACCGTAGTACGGTCTGTTGTGGCTCCATGGGTAATATGCAGAGCGTTATCGACCAATTTATAGGTTACGGTGGCTTTTAGATTGCCCGGATATCCCTCCTCTAAGTGCCTGCTCTGGTACGACAGTCTAACCCAAGGATACCGCCCGTGGTTTACTTCTTCAATGACCCAGTACTTTTTTGCAAACCCCTCTTTTCCGCCATGTAGGTGTATCTCTTTTATTTCGTGCAAATGGTATGTTTCACGGTCGAGCACAAAACTTCCGTTTGAAATTCGACCGGCATACCTGCCAACACAGGCACCGAGGCATTTTTTGTCTTTTAAGTATTCATTGGGCCGATCAAACCCCACCACTACGTTGATTGGTTTTCCTTCTTTATCCTTGATCAATACTTTTTGGATTATAGCACCGTAGTCAAGTACGATAAGGGTGATAAAGGGAGTACTAAGGGTAACTTGTTTCATGTAATCGCCATTCAGGTTTTGTGCAGTATCTTTTCAATCATCTACGTAGTTTTCAGGGGCAGCGATCTTTTGATATCGATATTTTAAAAAGTTTAAACGGGTTCAATGGTCTTAATCATTAGTTGAAATATCTCAGAGTTTGGTACTGTCTGTCTTCAATCCCCGTTTTTGTTCCATTGACATTCAAGAACTGATCTTATCTGTAACTATACTTCTAATGGTTACTTTTTTTTAGGAATTCCCCGTGATTTTTCTTGAACCGGTTCAATCTCAGAATGGAAACATTCTTAACATACGGGTTGTTCGGGTGCTTTTGTTCATAATCTTGGTGATAGTCCTCGGCATCATAAAATTTGGTAAACTCTGTCACTTCAGTGGTAATAGGTTCGCCTTTGTACACCTTTTGGTCTTTTAAAGCAGCTATATAGGTATTTATTATTTTCTTTTCACCTTCATTCTTGTAGAAGGCAATCGAACGATATTGAGAACCTTTGTCCGGTCCTTGTTGGTTTAGGGTTGTGGGGTCGTGCGAGCCAAAAAACACCTGTACAAGCTCGGTAAATGAGATCACCTTTGGGTCATAATATACTTCTACCGCCTCGGCATGACTTGAATGCCCACCTCCTACCTGTTCATAGGTCGGGTTTTTTTCTGTGCCTCCGGCATAGCCCGAAACAACTTCTTTTACGCCCTTTACACTTTCAAAAATGGCCTCTACGCACCAAAAGCACCCACTGGCAAAGTATGCGGTTTCGTAGGTGCTCAAATCTTGAGGTATTTTTTTATGCATTTCAGTCGTAGCTTGTGCGACACTCTGCTTATTGGTATTGTCTCTTTTTACTGATGATCGGCAACCACTAGTGAACAAAATAGTTAAGAGCAGGGTAGAAATCTTTACAATTTTCATGGCAATTCGTTTTCGCAATTTGTAGTACAAGTTACGAAGTACTTACATTTTCAAGTAAAAAAACCTGTCACGAGGTCTCATGACAGGTTTGTTGATTGATTTGTAAAGCTATTTAATTGCCTATGGTTCCGTTTCCGAAAACTTCAATTGCCGAGACTTTCGGTTTGTTTATGGTAGCTTCTAAAGTAATGGTCAACTCCCCGTCGGTAACTTCAATATCGTACATACGACTGCCTGCACTTGCCGCACCATGTTCTTTAAAGAGATCGTAGCCCGTAAAAATTTCGGTGTCTTCCATAGAAATATTGAAGACTCTACTACCAACCCCACCTTCCAACATCTGCGGATTCTCAACGCCCCAATAGATTTCAGCAAAGTAAAGTTTTACAGTGTAAGTTCCATTTGTCACCGGAATGTTATAGGAAATAGGTCCTTTAATATCCACAGTACCGGTAATCCTTTCCGTTAGAAAAATAGCGTCCATGTCGGTATTGGCGATTTCTGTCACAAAAGGATTGGTAAATGCCTCGGTGCCTTCACCAAAGTATTGATCTTCTAAAAAAGTAATTTCGCCAAAAGTAACTTCTGGGCCACCACTATTGATTCTTAGAAGTGAAGGTCCGACCTCCTCTGTGGATTGTGTTGCTTCTTGGGCGGGATTCGAATCGTCGGGATTGAAAGTGATTTCGACTGTATCTGTAATTCCGATACCGTCTAGGTCGCCCGATATGGTAACGGTCTCTTCTTCGGTGTTCGTAACCGTGGCAGTGTACGTACCGTCACCATTATCGGTCACGGCGGATACACTCGCCGAACCGGTCGCAGCTAAGGCTACCGTGCCGCCGCTAGTGGCCAACAGGTCTCCATCGGTGTCGGCAATCTGTACGGTCACTGTCGAAGTCGACGTTCCTTCAACGATTGTTGACCCGGTGGCATCGATGGTCGTATTGGCGTTGGTCGGATCCGGGTCTGGTTTCGGGACTATAACATCAACTGGGTCATCGCTATCACAGGATACTGGTACTGCAATCAATGAAAAAAGAAATAGGAACAATGCCAATTTCGAAAAATTAAGTGTTTTCATAGTAAATGATTTTAGGTTTAATATATTAACGAAACGTAATTATTCACAAAATAACATAACAGGGTACTTAAAAACAATGTATAAGTTCTTTTTTCGATGAACGGCATTGGTTTGGTTTCTGTGTATTCCATTCAACAAAAATAGATTAACAATCAATAGCGTCCTAAATAAATATTTTCAGAAAAGGTCTAGGACAGCAGTTAAGCTAAAAAAGGGATTAAAGAATGTAAATATTAGCTTATAGAACTATGTAATGCCGTTTAAACATTGAAAAAACAGCCATG
>JAJRSY010000118.1 GCA_024278565.1 Bacteroidota bacterium | reverse complement strand
TTCAGAAAAAAATCAATATCAAAAACAAAAAAGCCCATTTTGAATATGAGCTACTCGATAAATATATGGCAGGTTTGGTTTTGGGCGGAACCGAAATAAAATCGATCCGTGAGGGCAGGACCTCTATTTCTGAAAGTTTTTGCGAGTTCAATGACCATGGCGAACTCTTTATCATCAATATGCAAATCGATGAGTATTCGCACGCTTCGCATTACAACCATAAACCAAAGGCCGAACGCAAACTATTGCTGAACAAACGCGAACTTAAAAAGTTACAGAAAGCGGTAAACACTTCAGGGCTTACCATTATTCCCCTGAACTTATTTTTAAATGATCGCGGGCTGGCAAAACTAAACATAGCCCTCGCCAAGGGAAAAAAACTGTACGATAAGCGGGAAACGATGAAAGACAGGGACAATAAAAGAGATTTGGCCCGTATCAAAAAAGGGTTCAACAACTAAGAGCTAATTCTTATTCGCCAAAAGTGGCACAAAACGAAAAGATCCGTATTCTTTTTTCTCAAATTCAGTTGCCGTTTTTCGTGTGTAAAGGGCCATCACCTGCTCGTTAACCCCCACGGGTATCACCAATCGACCACCCACCTTCAATTGTGACATAAGAGCCTTGGGTACTTCAGGAGATCCTGCGGTAACGACAATACCATCAAAGGGCGCCTCTTCGGGCAAACCCTTATAACCATCTCCAAAAATTACTTTTTTAGGTCGATAGCTCATTTTTTTAAAAAAGATGCTCGTTTTTTTAAACAGTTGCAATTGTCGTTCTATGGTATACACCCTTGCTTTTAGATGCAAAAGTACCGCCGTTTGATACCCACTACCGGTACCGATTTCAAGTATCTTGTAATTGGGCTTCAGTTCTAAAAGCTGTGTTTGAAAAGCGACGGTATAGGGTTGTGATATGGTCTGATCCGCACCGATCGGAAAAGCCTTGTCTTGATAGGCATGCCCCTCAAAACCACTGTCCATAAACAAATGCCTTGGTATGGCACGAACAGCGTCTAGAACTTTATTGTCTACAATACCCTTGTCAATAAGCACATTTGCCAGCTTATTTCGCATTCCGCTATGTTTCAGGGTATCTTTCAAAGGTTTGGTTTTGACTGTAAAGTTAGAGCGTATAATTTCAATTTACAAGTGGTAAATTCAAAAACAAATTTCTCTTAGTTTCGCCATCGAGAACCCCTAATCTCCCAAACTATGTTTATTTCTTACTGTTGTCCGATTAAAATCGGTCTGCCGGCAGGTTTGTACAAATGCTCAAAACCTATATATAATAGTCAATCGGACATTTTTTATAAAGACATACCTTACTTTTTAAATTTTTATTTTTTTGTCAAAACAGTCATTCATTAAAAGGATGTTTATCAGCTAGTTACAACCTGCCTGTCCGGCAGGCAGGTCAAGTCTTTGTTCTTTGCTCTTACAACGAAGCGGTCTTATGTCTTTTTATCGGACAACAATGTTTATTTTTGAACAAAAAATAAGTTGTATGCTCAAAGTCGGTGTTTTAGGGGCGGGCCATTTAGGAAAGATCCATCTACGCCTGCTGAATGAATCGGACAAATACGAATTGGTCGGTTTCTATGATCCCGATGCCATCAATAGTACAAAGGTTGCGGCAGAGTTTGGATATTCGTGTTTCGAGAACATAAACACCCTTATCGATGCGGTCGATGTTGTAGATATCATCACCCCTACCCTTTCCCATTTTGACTGCGCCAAAAAAGCCATGGAAAAAGGCCGTCATGTTTTTATTGAAAAGCCCATAACCAACACCTTGGCAGAGGCGGAAGAACTTATTTCACTAGAAAAAAAATACGGTGTAAAAGGTCAAGTGGGCCATGTAGAGCGATTCAACCCTGCTTTTATTGCGGTTAAAGACAGCATACAAAACCCCATGTTCATTGAAACACATCGGTTGGCTGAATTCAACCCCCGTGGCACCGATGTTCCTGTGGTGCTCGATCTGATGATCCATGATATCGATGCTATTTTAAGTGTGGTCGATTCAGAGGTGAAGCAGATAAACGCAAGTGGTATTTCGGTCATCAGCAACTCACCCGATATTGCAAATGCCCGAATAGAATTTGAAAACGGTTGTGTGGCCAATTTGACCGCTAGTAGAATTTCACTTAAAAATATGCGTAAATCACGCTTTTTTCAACGCGACGCCTATATTTCTGTCGATTTCTTCGAAAAGAAAGTCGAAGTAGTAAAAATGAAAGCTGCACCGAAGAGTCCAGGGGATTTTGATATGATCTTGCAAAACGCTGAAGGTCAAAAAAAACAAATCTATTTTGAGAATCCCGATGTAGAGGAAAACAACGCAATTTCAGATGAACTGGAAACCTTTGCCGGTGCCATACTAAATGATACCGAGCCTGTGGTAACATTAAAACAAGGGGCAAAAGCACTAAAAGTGGCCTTACAGATAATTGAATCTTTTGATAAGTAATAGCAGTAAAAAAGGTATACATAAAACGGGTTTAGGGGTTTAGTTTAGGAAACCAACCCATGAACATCTAAACTACCAACTTCTAAACTTTCCCGCCTGGTCTGCCCGTGCCGGTACGGACGGGAATGACGAAGTCGGGCAGGTCAACATGAAACTTTTCAACATGAAAAAAATAGCAATAATCGGAGCGGGCACCATGGGAAATGGAATCGCCCATACCTTTGCCCAAAACGGATTTAAAACAAATCTCATCGATATTTCACAATCTGCTTTAGATAAGGGCATGGCAACAATAGCTAAAAATCTGGATCGTTTGATTGTCAAAGAAAAAATTTCAGAGAACGATAAGACAGAAACCCTTAAAAACATTACCACCTACACCGACTTGACCAAGGGGGTTTTAGAAGTTGACCTGGTTGTTGAGGCGGCTACCGAAAATCTTGATCTTAAATTGAATATTTTCAAAGCGCTTGACGAGGCCTGCCCTGCCAATACGTTGTTGGCCACCAATACCTCATCAATTTCAATCACCCAAATTGCAGCGGTCACAAAGAGACCTGAGCAGGTAATAGGTATGCATTTTATGAACCCTGTACCCATCATGCAGCTGGTAGAGATTATTAGGGGCTACGATACCTCAGACGAAACAACCCAAACTATAATGGCCCTTTCTCGAAAACTGGGCAAAACCCCTACCGAGGTAAATGATTACCCAGGTTTTGTGGCCAATAGAATTCTTATGCCCATGATCAACGAGGCTATTGAAACACTATACAATGGCGTGGCTGGGGTTCAAGAAATAGACACGGTTATGAAATTGGGTATGGCGCACCCCATGGGGCCCCTGCAATTGGCGGATTTTATAGGGTTGGATGTCTGCCTTTCCATTCTAAATGTAATGCACAACGGATTCAAAAATCCAAAATACGCTCCCTGCCCCCTACTTGTCAACATGGTCACCGCCAAAAAACTGGGAGTGAAATCAGGAGAAGGATTTTATGATTATTCAGCTTCCAAAAAATCAGAAACCGTATCCAAACAATTTAGTTAAATGTCATTGATAAAACCGTTCAAAGCGATCAGACCTGTAAAAGACAAGGTCTCTTTTGTAACATCACGTTCGTACCATGAATATTCGAGAAAAGAGCTGAACGCTGTTTTGGCCTACAATCCGTTTTCTTTTTTGCAGATAATAAATCCCGGTTACAAAAATGCTATAAAAATCACAAGCAAGGAACGGTTCAAGTTGGTACATAACCGATATTTAGAATTTCTAGAGAACAATGTCCTACAAAAAGATACCAAAGATGCGTTCTATTTGTATCAAGTACAAAAAGACGGCCATACCTTTACGGGGCTATTTTGTACGACCAGCATCATAGATTACCAGAAGGATCGTATCAAAAAACACGAAAGTACCATTCAGCGTCGTGAGCAACTTTTCGCTGATTATTTAGAGGCCGTAAAATTCAATGCAGAGCCCGTACTGATGACCTATGCTGATAACGACGCCATTGCCTGCATTATAAAAAAAGAAATCGAACAGGTTCCTGAATATCTATTTGCCACCACCGACAAAACCACACACCGGCTCTGGGTCATTTCAGAACCCAAAATAATCAATGCCCTACAGTCGGCATTCAATAAAATTGATTCATTGTACATCGCGGATGGTCACCATAGAAGTGCCTCGTCAAACCTATTGGGCGAATATGCAAAGAAAAACAACCCCAACCATACGGGGCTTGAGGCGTATAATAGTTTCATGAGTTATTTGATTCCTGAATCAGAAATAAAGATTTTCGAGTTCAACCGCATGGTAAGGGACCTGAACGGCTTGACAAAAGAAGATTTTTTAACTCGACTAAGCGAATACTATTCGATAGAGGATCAAGGTGGCAAACCCTATAAACCCACTAAAAAACACCAATTCAGCATGTACCTTGATGGAAATTTCTATGCATTGCACCTCAGAAAAAAGGCATACCCCTTTACCGATGCATTGAGCGAGTTGGATACACAGATTCTCTTTAAAACTGTTTTGGAACCTATTTTGGGCATTCATGACCTACGTAAAGACAAGCGCATACAATATGGTTATGGAAAACACAACCTTATTAAAATGAAGGATCAAATTGATAATCGAAAATTTACGATAGGGTTTGGCCTTGTACCGATAACCATGGCCGAAATAAAGGCCATTGCCGATGCGGGTCTTGTAATGCCACCAAAAAGCACTTACATCGAACCGAAACTTAGAAGTGGGCTGGCGATTTATGAGCTATGAGTTTAGGGGGTTAGGAGTTTAGGAAAAAATAAAACTATTTCAAATCAATGTCAATAAAAGAACATTTACGGTCGATACAACAATCACTGCCCGAACAGGTGACCTTGGTCGCTGTGTCAAAAACCAAGCCCGTCACAGCTATTCAAGAAGCCTACAATGCCGGTCAACGCATTTTCGGCGAGAACAAGGTTCAAGAAATGGTTCAAAAATGGGAAGTAATGCCAAAGGACATTGAATGGCATATGATCGGGCATGTACAACGCAATAAGGTCAAATATATGGCTGAATTTGTTGCAATGATCCACGGGGTAGATAGCTTTAGATTATTGAAAGAGATTGACAAACAGGCGAAAAAAAACGACCGTAAGATTCCGTGCCTTCTACAAATTCACATTGCGGAAGAGGATACCAAATTCGGTTTGAGCGAAACCGAGTTGAAAGAAATAGTCCGCTCAAAAGAGTTTGTTGCACTTAATAATATAACTATTGTCGGGTTAATGGGAATGGCCACTTTCACAGAAGACCAAGAACAAATCTGTAGAGAGTTCAAGCAGCTGCAAACGAACTTCGAAACCCTTCAAAAAGAGTTGGAGGGCATTTCTGTTCTATCGATGGGCATGAGTGGTGATTTTCAAATCGCCATTGAAGAAGGTAGTACCATGGTGCGTATAGGAAGCAGTATCTTCGGAACTCGACAAACCTAAACCAAAGACGTACAGGAACAAGGCAAATATGTATCTTTACGACTAAAACACCCATTTACAAATTAACAACCTAGACCTGAACACCCCGCATGTACACCATATTGGATATTGAGACCACTGGAGGAAAATACAATGAAGAAGGCATCACCGAGATCGCAATCCATAAGTTCAATGGCCATAAGGTTGTTGACAAGTTCATTTCTTTGGTAAACCCTGAAAAAGAAATACAGCCCTTTGTGGTAAACCTTACGGGGATCAACAACAAGATGCTACGTACCGCCCCCAAATTTCATGAGGTTGCCAAACGCATTGTCGAAATCACCGAAGGTAGCGTCCTCATTGCCCACAATGCCCAGTTCGATTACCGTATTCTACGGACCGAGTTCAACAGGTTGGGGTATAATTTTGAGCGCAAGACCCTGTGTACCGTAGAACTGTCACAAAAATTATTACCAGGTCTTGAATCGTATAGCCTGGGCAAGCTCGTACGGTCACTGGGCATACCCGTCACTGATCGCCACAGGGCAAACGGAGATGCCTTGGCAACGTTGAAATTGTTCAAGATCTTATTGTCAAAAGACCTTGACAAGACCATAATCAAAAGCGTGGTGAAAGCCGAGACCTTAGGTGAGCTGTCACCCACCCAATTGAGCATTATAGACCAATTGCCCACTGAAACAGGGGTGTTCTATTTTCATAATAAAGATGGAGACATCATTTTTATGGGAACCAGCACTAACCTAAAAAAGAAGGTCAACCAACTCTTTATCAAAAGGGGCAATCAAGCAAGAAAACTACAGAAAGAAACAAAGAAAGTCACCTTTGAGAAAACCGGCAATGAACTGGTGGCCTTATTGAAATTGAACGAAGAACTAAAACACAATAAACCAAAATACAATACGAGTCAAAAAAAAACAACATTCTCACATGCCGTTTACCAAGCTGTCAATACAGAGGGTTACATTACGTTAAAACCGAGTATTGCCAATGGTAGCGAAAGCAAGGTCACCGACTTTGAATCTTTTCAAACCGCCAACAGCTTTCTACATAAAATAAATCTTGAGTTTAAGCTGTGTGATAAACTAAACGGCCTGTCACAAGCAAGACAAAACTGTTCAAAGTTCAATGATGGTAATTGCGCGGGAGCATGTATCGGTAAAGAAGCCGTAATTGATTACAACCAAAGAGCAAAAGATAGCATTTCAAAATATTCGCTAAGCTCAAAAAGTATCATTATTTCAGGTAAAGGGCGTGAAATAGGTGAATACTCTGTAATTTTGATTAAAAATGGGGTTTTTAAAGGTCTGGGCTATTATGACCTAAACCATCAACTAAATAATATGCATATCTTAGAATCGATTATCACCCCAATGAAAAGTACGGTAAATAGCATTTATATTATTGAATCACATTTGCGGAAGAATACTAAAATGAAAATTATTGAACTCAAGGATTGATATTTGAAAAGGGACAGAAAACAAACAGGCTGGAAAAACAAGATTCATGAAATCATTTATGAGGCCGATACCCCAATGGGCAAATGGTTCGATATCATCTTGTTTATCCTCATCATAACAAGCGTAATATTGGTAATGCTTGAAAGCGTAAAAGAAATTGATGCGCAGTACCACCGAATATTACTTACCTTAGAATGGATCATAACCATCTTTTTTACCATAGAATATATCGCAAGGGTAATAAGTATAAAAAAACCGTTCAAGTATATTTTCAGCTTTTATGGTATTATTGACTTTATATCCACCATACCGCTTTACCTCTCCTATATTTTGGCCGGATCCCACTTTTTATTGGCCGTAAGAACGTTTCGGTTGTTACGTGTTTTCAGAATTTTAAAGCTAGTGAAATTTATGAGAGAGGCATCAGCACTGAAAAAGGCACTAAAGGCCAGTAGAACCAAAATAGCGGTTTTCATCTATGTCGTACTCATACTATCGGTGGTCATGGGCACAATAATGTACCTGATAGAGGATAGTGCCGCCGGGTTTACCAGCATACCAAGAAGCATTTACTGGGCCATAGTCACCCTGACCACCGTAGGCTATGGAGACATTGTACCCCAAACTGTTTTGGGCCAACTTATTGCAACCATAGTAATGATTATGGGTTACGGTATTATTGCCGTACCGACCGGGATCGTAACCGCTGAATTTACCAAGCAAGGAACAAACAAAGAGAACGAAGTTCACCTAAACACCCAAGCTTGTACCAATTGCTCTATGGAAGGCCACCGAGACGATGCCACACATTGTTATAACTGTGGAAGTGAACTGTGATGAAAAAAACACTTATTTCAGTAGTAGGCCCAACAGCCATAGGAAAAACAAAGCTTGCCATTGATTTGGCCAAACACTTCAAAACAGAAATTATTTCTGCTGACTCGCGACAGTTCTACAAAGAAATGCACATTGGTACCGCAGTACCCTCGGAAGAAGAACTAAAAAGTGCCCCGCATCATTTTATTCAGAATAAAAGCATTTTCGACACGTATTCAGTAGGCAATTTTGAACGGGATGCGCTCGCTCTTTTAGAAAAGCTGTTCAAGAAAAGAGATGTCGTTATACTGGTTGGCGGAAGTGGTCTTTATATAGATGCCGTAACCAAAGGGTTGGACGTGTTTCCAGAGATAGACCCAGAAATTAGAAATACGCTCAACAAAGCGTTTGAAGAAAAAGGAATACAGCATTTGCAAGACCAATTGAAACTACTGGATGCAACCTACCATGCAAAAGTAGATCTAGAAAATCCACACCGACTAATTCGTGCTTTAGAGGTGTGTATCGGTTCCAACAAACCTTATTCCTCATTTATCCATCAAGAAAAACCAAAAAGACCATTTGAAATAAGCACCTTGGGTCTTACAACAGACCGAAAGATTATTTATGACCGCATAAACCAACGAGTGGAAATCATGGTACAACAAGGACTTTTGAAAGAAGTGAAGTTTTTATACAAACAAAGAGGTCTAAATTCTTTACAAACAGTAGGTTACAAAGAACTGTTTAAATATTTTGATGGGGAATATGATTTGAATTTTGCCCTATCTGAAATGAAGAAAAACACCAGAAGGTTCGCCAAGCGACAACTGACCTGGTTCAAAAAAAACAAAGCCACCCTTTGGATCGACCCTATTTATAACATCGCTGACATCATAACTCAATTAGAACATAAATCGTAACTAATCAGTGTTGGATAAAAAAGTTGAAATATTGAAAATCAACTTACTGTTGAGTTTAAACGCAAAGTTCGCCAACCTGCCTGCCGGTAGGCAGGGATTTACACAAGGCTCGCAAACTCATATTATATTGGTTTTAAATGACTTTGTGAACCTTGCGATTTTTCCTTGCGCTCCTTGCGTTTAAATTTTCGTTCTGATGCTCAAGAGGTTGGCTCTAAAGCTTGATGCTGATTAGTTACCATAAATCAAAAATGACCCAAATGGTTAAGGCCCCAATTTTTTATGTTATGGGAGTTTCGGGTTCGGGCAAGAGCACGATTGGCAAGCTTTTGGCAAAAGAATTCAATATTCCGTTTTTCAATGGCGATGACCACCACTCTGAGGCAAATGTTCAAAAAATGACCAACGGAATACCTTTGAACGGTACCGACCGCAAAGAATGGCTGTTGTACTTAAATACATTAGCTAAGAAAACAGTGCCAAAGGTGTTGTCATTGTCTGTTCTGCCTTAAAAGAATCGTATCGAACCATGTTGGTACAGGACATTGAGAACCAGGTCAATTTTGTTTACCTCAACGGCACATTTGAAATGATTTCAAAAAGATTACAACAACGAAAAGATCATTTCATGCCGATTGCCCTTTTAAAATCTCAGTTCGAGACTTTGCAAATACCTACAAATGCGATTACGGTTTCAATAGAACAAAAACCAGATGAAATGGTTTCGAGCATTGCCAAACAGTTCAAAACCAAAAAACCCTGACCAAAAGTCAAGGCTTTTTAATACTTGATATCAATTCGTTTATTCGGTTTTAACAACTAGTCTGAATCCCTCACCATGAATGTTCAAAATCTCGACGGTGTCATCAACTTTCAAGTATTTACGCAGCTTGGCAATATAAACGTCCATACTTCTTGACGTGAAGTAGTTATCATCTCTCCATATCTTGGTAAGTGCCAATTCTCTGGGCATCAGATCATTTTCGTGCAATGCCAACATACGCAATAGTTCATTCTCTTTGGGCGAAAGTTTTATAGCATCGGTATCTTTATACTTCAAAAACCTTAGTTTTGAATTAAGGTGAAACCCACCTATTTCAAATTCAAATTTTCTACTATCTGCAAGTGTATTAGACCCCTTTCTTTGAATTATTGCCCTCAGTTTCATCAAAAGCACCTCAGAATCAAAAGGTTTGTTCAGGTAATCATCGGCACCGACCTTATACCCTTTCAAAACATCTTCTTTCATCGTCTTAGCGGTCAAAAAGACTATTGGCACGTTCTCGTTCTTTTCTCGTATTTCCTTTGCCAAGGTAAAGCCATCTTTATACGGCATCATGACATCTAAAATGCATACATCAAAATTATCTCTTTTGAATTTTTCAAAACCCTCCATTCCGTTCTTTGCCAGAGTCACATCAAAATCGTTCATTGACAAATAATCTTTTAGCACAATACCAAAATTCGGGTCATCTTCAACCAACAGAATTTTCTTGTTTACTGTTTCCATAAATTTCAAATTAAAGGTAATTTTATATAGAAAATGCTTCCTTTTCCTTTTTCACTTTCCGCATAAACCTCACCTTGGTGATCATCAATTATTTGTTTTACATAGGCAAGTCCGAGACCGTGCCCTTTTACATTATGTATATCGCCCGTATGCTCACGGTAAAACTTTTCAAATACTTTTTTTAGTACCGCCTTGCTCATTCCTGAACCTTGGTCCTGAATTTTTATTACAATATTATTGTTTGCCAATTCGGTAAACACATCGATTTTTGGTGGCTCAACCGAATACTTAACGGCATTGTCCAATATATTCACAAGAACATTGGTGAAATGCATTTCATTGGCCAAAATCTCAGTTCGCTCAGCATCTAAATGCGTTTTTATATACCCTCCATGATCTTCTACAATCAGTTCAACATGGGCAATTGCATCATGTACTATGTCGTGAACATCTACCCTATCCTTACTTATATCAAGCTGGTTTTTTTCTAACTTCGATATTCGTAGGACATTCTCGACCTGAGCGTGCATGCGCTTGTTCTCATCCTTGATTATTTGCAAATACCGCATTACTTTTTCTTTATCATCAATGGCCTTGGGGTTCTTAATCGCCTCAACCGCCAAATTAATCGTTGCTATGGGCGTTTTGAACTCGTGTGTCATATTATTGATAAAATCGGTTTTAATCTCTGAAATCTGCTTTTGTTTGATCAATTGATAAATGGCACTTGCATAGGCCAGAACAATTATCAAAGTAAAAATCAATGATAAAATCGCCATACTTAAAATAGAGCGTATCAAAAAGTCTTTTTTCTTCGGAAAAGAAATTAAAAGCGAAAAATTTGAATTGCCCTCACTATCTTTAAATATCAACGACCTGAATGGTGTTGCCTTGGCCCTCTTAATTTTTTTTGATTTCACCTTTGTTGGTAAACCATTACTGAATATACCATATTCAAAGTCGATATCGATACCCCTGTTTTTTAGTTTGCTATTCAAAAGAAGTTCAATCTCTTGTTTAGAAACCCTTTTATGAATGGGTACTTTTTTCGCAAATTCGCTAAAAACATCTTCAAACTGTGCTTTTTCTATTGCCGACAGCCCTCCTATTTTTTCTAATTTTTGAATGGGGGTCAAGCGATATGATCTTCCGTCAAGCTCAAAATCTTCTTTTAGGATCGTGGTGGTTCGCTTACTGGTATAGTTTTTTATTGATGCTGTATCTATACCACTATTATTTTCAAAGAACGTAGAAGAAATATTGTATTCCTCTTCAAGAATACCGTGTGAATAATACTTAATCTCATTCGAGTTGATGTCACGATCAACAAAAAGAAAATTTGTATAATTAGAACCTTTTAGCTTTCCAATACTGTCGATTCTGTTCAAATACCTGTCTGCATAGTCTTTTCTTTCCCTTTCCTCTATCTTATCTGTAACTTGATTTAATACTTCAGAAACTGTGTTGGAGAACTGTTCTGCCCTGTCATCAATCGATTTTTTGATCCAATAATATTGAACAAAAATAATTCCGATAAGTGAGAGGCTCATCAAGATCACCAAAAGAACAAACAACCTCTTATTCATCTTCTAAGCTAATTTAAAAATTCTACCCTAGTAAATCGCACCTTTAACCAAACCTTAACAAAAATGTTAAAAAAACCTGAACCTCTAGCTATATTCAAGCAGAGCGCTATGTACCTCCTCAACTATTGCCTTGGTCTTTAACAGCTCTACATTCTCGATAACGAAGTCAGAAAGGTGTATTTTCTCAGAATCCAATAGCTGTTTTTTCAATCGGGCCAAAACCTCCTTTTCTGAAGAAGCATCCCGTTCCATAACCCTTTTGACCCTTATATTCGATGGTGAAATGACCAATACAATTTTATCATAAAAACCTTGCGAGGCATTTTCAAAAATCAAAGCCGTCTCTTGAATCACATAGGGAGTATCTTGCGCTTTTACCCATTTTAAGAAATCTTCTCTTACCGCTGGGTGTACAATGGTATTTAGTTTTTTCAACAACACCCCATCATTGAATACTTTTTCGGCAATGTACTTTTTATTCAAAACCTTGCCCTTGTATGAATCTTTTCCCAAAAGCTTGATGATTGCTCTTTTGACCTTTTTTGAAGATTTCATCAGTCCTTTTGCCCGCACATCTGAATTATAAACAGGTACGCCCAGTTCAACAAAGAACTTGCCCACTGTGGTTTTACCACTACCAATACCCCCTGTCAAACCCACTACCATCATTTGCGTTGAATTATGAATTCGACCTTCTTTTCTTTTAAAAAGACACTATAAACGTTATCGGGTTTTTTTTGTAGAACCAACACCAACTTCTTGGCTTTTTTTTTCTTGGCCTTACCATAATCGGCGACCACCTGAAAATCTGAAGGGTTTAAACCTTTCAAAGTGCTCATTGGCGCCTTGCACAGAACAGTTACCTTTCTGGGGAATATTTTTATTTCTATTCCTCTAGGCACATTGATTACCTTAACAGCAACTTCCACCATCTTTTCAGAAAAACGGGAAACCTTACCGGTAATCGTAACCGATTGGTCAGAAAAACTAATATTTTTCAAGGCTTCCGATTTATAAATGGCGACTTCTTTTGAGAAATCAGAGGTCAAACCAGTCAAGTCTAGCCTTATTGATTTCACATTTTCAATGGTATCCACCTCGTTTTCAGGTCCTTTTATTGTTACCGATGAAGGTTCAAGTGTCAATTTTCTTTCCAATAAATAGTTCTGCGCCAGATTCAGTTCCATTCGAGGAATTACAGGAACGGTTTTTGAAATAATTTTTTGAAACTCGAATATCAGGTCTTCCCCATCAATTTCAAAAAGATGCATTGGCTCTGGCAATTGTTTTTCAATCTGCTTTTTAAACACACTTTGGGGCATGTAAAACATACCATCTTTCTTTTTTATAGTTGAAAGGTCAATTTGAACGCGCTTGTTTTTAAAATCAAAGCCCAAGAGTTGAAATCCGACCGCTTCAACTTTTACATCTATTTGTTCTTTAGATGCGCTTATCAGTTTTTTGGTGTCGGGCACATTTACAAATTTCAGGTCAAAGGTGGTGTTGCTTGTGTAGGTATCTGATAATTTATTGACGAACCAAGCCAAGGTTGAACACAGCAAAAACGTTAAAAAAATCTTTACCTTTCTTTTTTTTAGTCCGTTTTTGATTCTTTGTATCACGTGCTACCTTATTGGTATTGAACTGGTCTAAACCAGTTCATTAAAAAATAAGTCCGGAAATAGTTCTTGGGGCTTCTTTTTCGTGAAATAAAGAAGTATGGTAGATTTCAAAAAACCATAGCCATAGCCCGCAAACTGAATACAAACCGCTAGTAAAGATAGTAAAGCGATAGAAACACTCATGTTTTTCAACAATGAATCAATAAAAACGAGAATAAAATAGACGACAAACAAGAGTAAGGGCAGGTTCATACCGATTATCGAAAAGACGACGGCAGCAATAAGACCCAAACAAAACATGGTAGGAAACCAATAGGTCGTCTTTGCTGTATGGGGGTGCCACTTGTTCAATATAGGCCGTACCAAACCGAATTTCTTCACCTGAATGTAAAACCTGTTCCAATCAATACGCCGTTTGTGATAGACAAAGGCCTGTGGTATCAATTTTGTTTCATAGCCCTTTTTCCACAACCGAAAAGTGAGATCTGGGTCTTCACCGGGGTGAATATTCCCAAACCCTCCCACGTCTTCAAAAGCGGTTTTTGAAATGCCCATATTGAAACTACGGGGCTGAAATTTATCAACGGCTTTTTTATTTCCTCGAATCCCCCCAGTTGTCAGCATAGAGGTCATGGCATAATTAATCGCTTTTTGCACTAAGGTGAACGATTGATCAGCAGCATCAGGACCACCGTAACAGTGCACGTATTCTTCTTGAAGTGATTCATCAACTTCTGCTAGATAATCTGTTAGCAGTATACAATCTGAATCCAATACAATAAAATAGTTTCCCTTAGCCCTTTCCATACCGTAATTTCTAGAATCACCAGGTCCCGAATTAGATTTTTTATAATAAGATATATCAAGTTTTTCCCTGAAACCGTCCAACACCTTTTCCGATGGTTTTGTTGACCCATCTTCGATTATCACAACCTCAAAGGATCTTTCAAAGGTTTGGTTCTCTAAGCTTGACAAAAGCTCCCTGACTTCATCGGGCCTGTTGTAAACGGGAATTATTAAAGAGAAGAATAGGTTCATTGGTTTGATTCTTTTACAACCTGAATCGTTTCTTAGTTAGTCGTTAGTGGTCAGTTCACTGTCCACTGCTCACTGTTTTTCGTTGCTCGTTTGATGGTTTCTCGTTTCTTGTTTATTTGTAGATTCACATAACCCATAATTCATAACTTTTAACGTCCAACGCCTATTGGGCCCGTGATATAGTTTAAGAGTTTGGAGAGTTTTGGAGTTAGGCCTGCCCGCCTGCCGAAGGCGGGTTCGATCAGCTTATTGAAAGCCTGCCTGCCCTCCTACGGCGGATAAACCGGCAGGCAGGTCTAAATGTCCAATATCCAACCCAGTATCTACTGCCAACTGTTCACTGTTTTTCGTTGCTCGTTGATGGTTTCTCGTTTCTCGTTTATTTGTAGATTCCCATAACTCATGACCCATAATTCATAACCCATTAAGACCTCCCTTATTTTGTAAATTTTTCGATAACCTCTAAGCTTACCCCAGTATTTGAAAAACCACCGTCATGAAATAGGTTTTGCATGGTTACCTTTCGGGTCAGATCAGAAAACAAGGAAACTGTATAATCGGCACAGTCTTGGGCAGAAGCATTCCCTAGAGGGGACATTTGTTCGGCATAGCTGATAAACCCATCAAAACCTTTTACGCCTTGACCAGCCGTTGTAGCAGTTGGTGATTGTGAAATGGTATTCACCCGTACCTTTTTTTCCTTCCCGAAGAAATACCCAAAACTACGGGCAATCGACTCTAGATACGCCTTGTTATCGGCCATATCATTATAATCTGGAAAACTACGCTGTGAAGCCATATAGGTCAAAGCCACTACACTGCCCCATTCGTTCATGGCATCTGCCTTGTACAAGGTCTGCAATACTTTATGAAAGGAGAGGGCAGAAATATCCCATCCCTTTGTGGTATAGGCATAATTTTCACCCGTATAGTGATTTCCTTTACGAACATTGACCGACATACCGATGGAGTGCAGTACAAAATCTAGTTTACCACCTAAAATCTCCATGGCCTGAGTTACCAAATTGTTTAGATCCTCCTCACTTGTGGCATCTGCAGCAATAATCTCAGACCCTGTTTTTTTTGCCAGTTCATTGATCTGGCCCATGCGCAGGGCAACAGGTGCATTGGTCAGCACAAAGGCACCTCCCTCGGCATGAACTCTTTCAGCTGTTTTCCAAGCAATGGAGTGCTCGTCTAAAGCGCCAAAAATGATTCCTTTTTTTCCTTTTAACAAGTTGTAAGCCATGTTCTCGTTTTCTTAGTTTGTTATGATTGTAAAGATATTCAAAAAAATGGCAGTATGATCAATCTTTTAAATCCCCAGGAGGGAAACTAGTTCAGTAATTGTCTAGCATGGGCAATAGCAGAATCTGATAAATTCTTACCTCCCAACATTTCTGCCAGTTCCACCACTCTTTCGTCTGTATTCAATTTTTTCATTTGGGTATGGGTCACCTCGTCTTTGTCGGTCTTGAATACCTTAAAATGCTGGTCTCCTTTTGAGGCTATTTGTGGTAGATGGGTTATTGAGAACACCTGCATATTCTTGCTCATTGCCAACATGATATCACCCATTTTATTTGAGATCTCTCCTGAAACCCCTGTATCGATCTCATCGAACACCATTGTCGGCAAGTGTTCGTATTTCGCTAAAATCGCTTTTATAGTCAACATAATACGTGAAAGCTCACCACCGGATGCCACTTTTTTGAGTTCGCCAAAACCGGTTCCCTTGTTCGCGGAAAACAAGAAGGTCAAGTCGTCTTTACCAGTACTCTTAAAATCTGTTGATAAGGTCAATTGAATTTTAAAGTCCGCATTGGGCATACCCAAAGATGCCAAACTTGTCTCTAATTGTTCTTTCAGTTCGGGTAGTACCTTTTTTCGATTCTCACTGAGCAAAATCGATGTTTTCGCCAATGCCCCTTCGCTTCTCTGAAGTTCATTTCGCTTGGCCTCGATATCAGCTTCTAAATTCTCGGTTATCGCTACCTTTTCGCTAAGTACTTCTTTGGCCTCAACCAAGTCGGAAACTGTATCTACCCCATGTTTTTTTTGAAGATCGAACAACAGCTGTAACTTGCCATTTATTTCTTCGAGCATTTGTGGGTTGGTCTCCACAAGCTCTTGATAAGAACCCAATTCATTTGCAATATCATCGATCTCGATAAAAACGGACTTTATACGCTCGTTCAATTCACCGTAGCTACTGCCAAAATCAGACAACCTGCTCGACACTTGTTTGAGTTCGTTCAACAAATTCACAATACCAACCTGCTCATCGTTCAACAATCGCTCTCCTTTTGTAAGCTGCTCTAAAATGCGCTCTACATTGTTCAGCTGATGGTAACGTTCTTCCAATTCTTCTTGAATTCCTTCTTTGAGCGAAGCCTGTTCCAATTCCTCCAACAAAAAACTATTATAATCATGTTCTTTGTTTTCATTTTGCTGAAAATCAATTAACCGCTGAAGTTCTTTAGAAGTTTTTCTATAATGCTCGTATTTTTCTAAATACGCTTTGAGGACCGATGAATTATCGGCCAGGGCATCAATTACCTTTAGTTGAAAATCATTGTTCGCCAATTGCTGGGTCTGGTGTTGAGAATGTACATCGATCAAGCTGTTTCCCAAGCTAGACATCACATCTAGAGTAATGGGCGTATCATTGATAAAGGCTCTTGATTTTCCACTGGGCAGTATCTCTCGCCTAACGATCGTGGTGTCTTCATAATCAAGGTCGTTTTCTTTGAAAAATGATTTGAGCTTGTATTTTTTAATTTCAAATTCTGCTTCAATAATACATTTGCGATCCTTATCACGTAAAGAAGATAAATCGGCACGTTTGCCCAAGACCAAGGAGAGACCACCCAACAAGATGGACTTACCTGCACCTGTTTCACCCGTAATACTAGTGAAACCATGGGTAAACGACACATTCAAATGGTCGATAAGGGCGTAATTTTTTATGCAAAGTTTTGACAGCACTAGTATAAAATTCTATTCGTGCTGGTAAAGATAACGAACTCATTTTGACTTTTTGCCAAGTTGCTTTTCTTCGTTTTAGGAAGTTGAAATTATTTGATCTCTTTAATAGCAAGGTAAAGTTGTTCTATTACCAAGTTCATCTTTTTAAAATCAATGGTTTCAAGCTTGTCATTTGAAGTGTGGTAGTTTTTATTTATGTAAAATGCCGTGTCTGTAATCATTATAGCCTCATAATCAAACTTCCAGTAATTCAAATGGTCTGAAAAATCAACTCCTGGCAATGCAGAAGAACCAATAAATGAATTAGTTTTTATTAGATTTGAGGTTTTCATCAAACGTTCAAATTCTTTTCCGAAAGCACCACTTTTGCCGCTTTGCACTATAGTAATAAAATCTCCTTTATCACCATACATCATATTCATTTCTTTTATGGGATACATTTGGGAGTTGGGTTTGTTGCTAAAAAAACCTATTGCTTCAAGGCAAATCATCCCTTTTACGGGAATTTGATTGTCTTGCAAATATTTTGCATGAATATAGCTGCCCATTTGTTCTGTTCTAAAAAATGGTGGCTCTTCTAGTGTATACGCAACAAAATCTAATCTATAATTTAATTTCTCTTTCGCCAACAAACGCGCTAGTTCAAGTAAACCAGCAATGCCACTTGCATTATCGTCTGCACCTTGTTGATTTCCAGAAACATCATAATGGGCACCAATTATGATTCGTTCTTCATTTTTTATGCCAATTGAACCTATTACGTTTTTGTATGTACGCTTACCTACATCATAATTTTGATATGCTGTAGAATCACAAACCTTCGTCAATTCAGCTTTAATATAGTCCGCAACATAATTCAAAGTTTCAATATTCAAATAATTCCTGCTATTTTGAGTATGTGTGATTTTGGCCATATCTCTTTCAACCCTGGTCGTATCAACATAATGACAAACTATTTCAGGTTTGCTTTGTGAATATACAGTAGTGACCAGAAAGGCGAACAATAATATGATTCTTATTTTATTATACACAACTACAATTAAATATCCCGTCAAAGTATTAAAAATTTTGACGGGATAAAAACCAAAAATTATTAATAGGATAAAAACCACGCATCATTCATTTTAACAAACAAGCTAAAAGAACGAATCTTGTTATTTTCAAGATAAAAATATTGCAGAATTTTATTTTTTTCAAAATTTAATAAAACATACACATTTTTCTTCTTCTCTGCAGTAATATTTAATTTCAAAATACTGATTTCTTCAAAATCCAAAAACCATTCGATTTTATACTCTTTTTCTTTTGCCACCTTATAATCAGGCAAAAGCCAACCCCCATCCTGATTAACTTTTTCTCTGATAACAGTTATGTGAGCAGTAGCTTTAGATACAGCTATTTGTAATTCCTTCTTTTCATCTATATCAAAAATCATAAACTCTTGTACCACCTTTTCTGGCGACACACTATTATCAAACAAAGCTTCTGAAAAGTTTTTTATTACTGTTCTTTCCTCTCTATGATTACTTTGCGAAAAAGAATAACTCATACTAAACAGTATTAAAACAATTGATACCATTTTCTTGTCTAACATTTGTCTTTTGTATTTGAAGGTGCATTACCTTTTGTTTTTTTATCTTTTTCTTCGAATCTGATTTCATAGCTCTTATTTCTTGCCCCAATTTTGCAGGAGACCTACCTTCAAATAATAATCCACCGGATTCTGGATCTTTAACCGTAGTTTTCGGAAGGTTCAATCCTGCCAAATTACCCATTTCAACACCAAATTCTGTACAAGCATAATTTTGCAATTGATAGTTTTTTGGATAATTTCGAGCATAGTCCAATACCTTTTTCATCTGATTAGCATTAATATTAGTTGATATACTCACATGGTATAGAGTCCCACTATTATCACGGACTTCGGATGGATACTGCCTATTTACAGCTACTAATGCCGTAGACGCACCTGAATCTGGATAGAATCCGAAAAATTTCTTTCTACCATCCTGCTCTATTCCTACAAAGACATGGCCAACCTCATTTGGTCCAACTAGTAACAATGAATTTTCCTTTGGCTGCTGTACGTACACAGTTAATTTACCTCCTTTCTTATTATCATAACACTTTAATTCCTCTTTCGGGTCAATTTTTTCTCCGTCAGAATCTAGTACAACATTTTTCCAACGCCTTTCCGATTCCAAATATCTTTGATACTGCATAAAACCAGCTGCATAACCAGCATACGTATTCTGAAAATTAGTTCCTCCCCAAGGCCCTTGAATAAACGGACTTCTAGTTCTAGGTATACCCGGAGAGTACTTCGATGGAGGTATTAAAATAACCTCATCCAAACGAATACCACAGGTTATCCCCCAACAAGGGTCTGGCCATTTATAAGATGATTTTGAATTGGCGTTCTTAGCACTTTTAAATTCTTGCAACTCATATTCGCCAATAATTTCATCATTTTCCATTTTAAACAAATAATGAACATTTCCCTCCAAATCAGTGCAAATTGCTAAACCACTATACAATCCGTCACCATCAAAAGCACCTTTGTACTTATGTAAGGCATTGCTAATTTAATATAGATAGTGTCTTGTTCCGATAATGCATCAACAAAAGTACTGACAATTCTAGCATTTTCATGCTCTTAGAATAGCATTTGGATTTTCTTCTCATTCTTGCTAAAAAATGTCTAAACAAACT
>JAJRSY010000117.1 GCA_024278565.1 Bacteroidota bacterium | reverse complement strand
TTAGCCCGGCGTAAACAGGTTTATCAACAGGCAAAATTAAAAAACCCTGAACGCTGGAGTGGTGAAATACGAAACTGGGATGAGATAAGCGAAGTTTATCTTAACCCGGAAAACGAGAAGAACGTGGCGGCATAATTTTAACCTTTAGGCGACAACTGTCTTGAAAAACGCCGGTTATGCCGTGCAAACAGGTATTCTTAAATATAACGTTGCGGATGGGCTTGAAGGTGTTATTAAAACTCGCAAAGTTCAACATAGGAAATCAATAAAACTCGATAAGCTACCTTCATTTTTAACGGTACTTGATTCATATAAAGGCTATATTCTGATTATAGTATAAAAATAAGGAAGACAGTAATGCCGTATAGTATTCGAGACGATGAAATCGTCATTGATCCATTAGTTTTTGATATTCGTTTTGATTCTTCTGCTGAGTACGTGCTAAAACGTTGGAAGCAAAAAATAGAGTCGGATGCTTATCTTTTCGATAAACAATTTTCACTTGTCTTAGATAAATTGGGAGGAGATATATATAATATTTCAAATTTTTCCAGAATATTTGGCTTTCAAAATTTATCACGAGAACAGTCTGTCCAGCGTGCTCGTGATGTACACAAGACTCTTGAGGCACTTTATTCATCCGACTTTAATCTTCACCTGGGTTTTAGTACTTTAGGCCTAAAAGAACACGAACATATACATAAAAACCTATCTGCATACAAATATACGCCTGAATTTAGTGAAATAATGACCTCATATGTTCGTTTTCTTGGTATAGAGGAATATGGCAAGTGGGTGAAAGGATATATGTGAAAAATTACCAAAATACAGCGAGCCAACACGGACATCAAATATGGTATTCTGGCTATAAAATATTAAAAGAATAACTATAAAAATTTGCAATTATTGAAATGAGCCTTATAATAACAAACAACAACACCCGCCACGCCTCTCTACGATGCGCACCAGGCGGGTTACTTTTTTGGGGCTTTGTAAATTGAAATATAACAAGCCGCCACTCAGTATCGACAAACAACTCGAACTTTTGCTATCCCGTGGTTTAGATATATCAGATCGAGAGAGAGCTGCACACTATCTTTACCACCTAAATTACTATCGCCTTAGTGGTTACATGCTTCCTTTTCAGGAAGAGGCCGGTCATCAATTCAAAGCGGGTACAAGCTTTGAACAAGTACTCAATTTATATCTGTTTGACCGAAAATTGCGTTTATTGTTAATGGATGCCATAGAGCGAATTGAGGTTTCTATTCGTACTCAATGGGCGTATCACTTGTCTCATCAGTATGGCTCACACGCACACTTAGATAAAAACCTTTTTCAAAATACTAATAAATATGACCGCTGCATTAGAACATTAGAACAAGAATACAAACGCAGCCATGAAACATTCATAGAGCACTATCGAAAAACATACGACGAACCCGCAATGCCACCCTTATGGGTAGTTTGTGAAATAATGTCACTAGGGCATTTATCAACGTTTTATCAAAATCTAAAGCAACCGCAAGACCGAAATTTAATTGCCAATGAATATAACTTTGATGAAAAAATATTAACATCTTTTTTACATCACTTAAGCCATGTTAGAAACTTGTGTGCACACCATAGCCGTATTTGGAACAGGCGTTTTACGATTACAGTACGTCTACCAAAGAAAAAGCCAGCATGTTTACAACCGTTTTTTAACCGCCAAGCCCCCAGAAACATCTACAACACATTAGTGCTTATGCGTTATATGATGACTATCGTTTGCCCAGGTTCTAAATGGGAAACACGGTTAACCGAGTTACTTAAAGAGCACAATGAAGTTAACTTAACCGTAATGGGTTTTCCTGATGGTTGGGATAAAATGACAATATGGAATGACGAAAACTGGAATCCAAACAAAGAATAAAAAATAATGAAAAATCAAACAGAAATTAAAACAAACTCCGACCTTATCTGGGATATCGCCAACTTACTACGCGGCCCGTACCTACCCGCCCAATACCGCAGGGTGATGATCCCATTCACTGTATTACGTCGCTTAGATTGTGTACTAGAAAAAGATGCTGATAAGGTTAAAGCAGAATACGAAAAACTTTACCCAAAATATAAAGACAAAAAAAACGGCAATCAAACAATTGAAAAGCTCATTTTCAAAAAGTTCAAGCAACAGTTCTTTAACATCAGTGGCTTCACCTTCGAAAAACTAAAGGGTGACCCAGATAACCTTGCATCCAACTTGCTTAAATACATTGCCGGTTTCTCCACTCGTGCACGTGAAATATTAGAAAGATTCCGTTTCGATCAAGAAATTGAACGCCTCGAAGAAGCCAACCGCCTGTTTCAGGTATTTGAAAAAATCGCGGGTGTCGATTTCCATCCCGACAAAATTGAAAATATGGATATGGGCTACATCTTTGAAGACCTTGTTAGGCGCTTCAACGAACAAGCTAATCAGGAAGCAGGAGATCACTTTACCCCGCGTGAAGTGGTTAAGCTCATAGTGAACCTATTATTCACCGGTGAAGAGCAAATCTACACGGCGGGTAAGCGCATTAGAATCTACGACCCTGCCTGCGGTACCGGTGGCATCTTGTCAGAATCAGAAAAAGAAATTAAAGACCAAAATACCAACGCGCATGTTGAGCTTTTCGGTCAGGAATATAACCCAGAATCCTACGCTATCTGTGGTTCCGATTTAATGATAAAAGGCGAAGAAGCCAACAATATCGCCTTTGGTGATACCTTGGGTACCGGCATAGACCGGGATGACCGCGTGGATGGTGATGGCCACCCCAATGAAATGTTTGATTACATGGCGGCCAACCCACCCTTTGGTGTGGAGTGGAAACCCGAAAAAGACTACGTCACTAATGAGCATGAAAAGTTTGGCTTTAGCGGTCGCTTCGGCCCGGGCTTGCCACGCATTAATGACGGTGCCTTGTTATTTCTATTGCACATGATGTCGAAAACGCAAAACCCACCCGCAAGCTACCCGCTACATCGTGAAGGTGAAGAAGCCGCCAATGGCTCACGCATTGCCATCGTCTTTAATGGCTCACCTTTATTTACCGGCGATGCAGGCAGTGGCGAAAGCAATATTCGCCGTTACATCATCGAAAACGACATGTTAGAAGCCATTGTCGCCTTACCCGACCAACTGTTTTATAACACCGGTATTTTTACCTATATCTGGATTGTTACCAACCGTAAATCCGATGGCAGCAATAACAGCCATGATCGTCGTGGTAAAGTGCAATTAATTAATGGCACTGACTTCGCCTGGAAGATGAAAAAGTCCCTCGGCGATAAACGCAAAAAAATTGGTGAAGGCGCATCAGAAACAAACAAAAACGAGCCAGACCACATCAAGCTGCTCACCCAAATTTACGCTGCCTTCAAAGAGCAAAGCATGACGCTGGCCGACATCAACACCAATATTGAACTGCCAAAAAAGAAAGCCCGCGACATGAGCAAGGTGGTAACGGTGAGCAAAGTATTTGATAACCAGGATTTCGGTTATATAAAAATGACCGTAGAGCGCCCGCTACGTTTAAATTTCACCGTTAATGAAGAACGTATTAATGCCTTCAAAGAAAGTGCTTATTTTATAGGCTTAGCCACCAGCAAAAAACGCAAAAACAAAGCCGAAGCAAGCAAAGAAATAAAGGCAGGGCAGACACAACAAACGGCAATAGAAGATGTATTAAAACAATGTCAGAAAAAACTAGAGGGCAAAGCGCTGATTAAAAACCGCGATGCATTCGAAGCCATTATCAAACCCGTGTTTGAAGCAGCCGAAATTAAATTCGATGCCGCTTTGAAAAAAGCCTTACTTGCACCGGCAAGCCTTGCAGAAAAAGACCCAACGGCTGATGTGTGTAAAGACAGCAAAGGCAACGTCGAAGCCGATGGTGAATTACGCGATACTGAAAATGTACCCCTGCCAAAAGACATCACCTTACCGCTGCCATTAGATTATGAAAACAAAGGCACCAATAAAGGCAAAGTCGATAAGTCAGCGTTATTAGCCTTAGTACAAGAACACTGCGAACAATACTTAAAAGTTGAAGTGCTGCCATACCGCCCCGATGCCTGGATAGATCACAGCAAAATCAAACTCGGTTATGAAATACCGTTTAACCGCCATTTCTATGAATACGAACCCCCGCGTGAGTTGGTTGATATTGAAGCTGATATTAAAGGGCTAGAGAAAGAAATTATGGAAATGTTAGCGGAGGTGGTTTGATGCAGTATAAACAATATAGTGAATATTCAAAGCCGCTGATAGAAAGCATTCATAAAGTACCAACGCATTGGGAACAGACGAAGTTTAGATTTCTTTTCTCTTTAGGGCGCGGTCTGGGTATTACCAAGTCAGATTTAGTTGATAAAGGCATACCTTGTATTAATTATGGTGAAATTCATTCTAAGTATGGGTTTGAGGTAGTGCCAGAAAAACATGATTTAAAATGTGTAGTAGAAGATTATTTAGAACAATCGCCATCATCACTACTTAATTTTGGCGATTTTGTTTTTGCTGATACATCCGAAGATATTGAAGGCTCAGGAAATTTTTCATACCTGAATAGCGAAACCCCTACATTTTCTGGTTATCATACTGTTATTGCTAGACCAACTGGAGAAGAGAGCTCAAGATTTTTAGCTTACTTTTTAGACTCGGACATCTATCGCTCACAAATACGGAAAAGTGTTTCAGGAGTTAAAGTATTTAGCATCACTCAAAGCATCTTAAAAGATAGCTATGTTTGGCTGCCTCCAATTGAAGAACAACAAAAAATCACCGCCTTCCTCGATTACAAAACCCAACAAATCGATCAACTGATTGAAAAGAAAAAAGCCCTAATCGAAAAGCTCGAAGAAAAACGCATCGCCGTAATCACCCAAACCGTCACCAAAGGACTTGATAAAAACGCCAAACTCAAACCCTCAGGCGTGGATTGGTTAGGTGATGTGCCAGAGCATTGGGAAGTTTCAAAACTAAAATTCTTTACAAACAAAATAATAGACGGGGCACATTTTACTCCAACGTATGTAGGTGAAGGTGTTCCATTTTTACGTGTTACAGATATTGTTAAATCATCAGGTGAAGAAATAAACAAAAATAACATAAAGTATATCCCTGAGCATGAGCACAAAAATTTAATTAAGCGGTGTAATCCTGAAAAAGGAGATATTCTTTACTCGAAAAATGGAACGATTGGAGTCTCAAGAGTTATAGATTGGGATTGGGAGTTTAGTGTTTTCGTTAGCTTGTGTTTAATAAAGACAGAAGAAAAGCTAAATAACTGATCCTAATCCCTGACCATCTTATCCTTTCACAAGCTGGACTGACGTTCCTGGAAAAGGTGACACACTGACCATAAACGTATTAACGGCCGTCATGAGTTTATTCATTGTCGAATGCCGGTGATTTCTTGT
>JAJRSY010000116.1 GCA_024278565.1 Bacteroidota bacterium | reverse complement strand
TTTTTTATAGTTGTTCAATTGCATCGCTTTCGTACTTAACGAAAATTTAAGTAGAACCGTGTGGTACTTTTGTTCAAAAAATCGACTTTTGAACAGTCACTAAGGGCTTGTTGCAAAATAAAGTGTACAGAGTTGACGCACCTGCCTGCCGGCAGGCAGGGAAATTTTGTTTTTATTTTAGACAAAAAACCTGCCTCGCCGGCAGGCAGGCCTAAGCATAGCCTTAGTTACGGTTATATTTTTTAACGACAAATAAAGACAAAAGAACAAGTCAAAATGTATAGGTTATTTTGTAACAAACCCTAAAAGAAAACGCACCACATTACGATTAGGTAGGTTTTCACTTTGCGAACGAGAGCAGAACCGAACTGAAATTAGAAGCTTATGCCGGTGAGCCTACGGATCACACCACCATCGCTTTCGGTAAGGGCATTTGCGGTCAAGTTGCGCTATCAAACCAAAATTTTGTGGTGCCCGATGTACAAGCTCAAGACAATTACATCGCCTGTAGCATTACGGTAAAATCTGAAATCGTGATTCCACATATTTGTAAAAGGCGAAAATATCGATCAAATCGACATTGATAGTAATACCCCAGATTCCTTTACAAAAGGAGACGAACGATTTTTGGAGTTCGTGAACCACGAAGTAGCCAAAATACTTTAAAACCGTTCAAAACTTTAACGGTTTTGTTGATAACCTGACTGATTTCTAACCTCGAAAAAAATTACTTTTGCATGCTTAACGTACTAACCACAAGCACTAAAAATAAGCATGACCAAAAAAGCAACCTCGGCCCTGATTTCTGTTTTCCACAAAGACGGATTAGAGCCTATCGTTAGAAAATTCAAAGAACTGGGCATCACCATTTATTCAACGGGCGGGACTGAAAAATTCATTAAAGATCTAGGTATTGATGTTATTGCTGTTGAAGATGTTACCAGCTACCCATCAATTCTTGGCGGAAGGGTCAAAACCCTACACCCCAAGGTTTTCGGGGGTATTCTAAACCGCCAAGACAATGAAAGTGATATCGCTCAATTAGAAGAATTTGAAATCCCACAATTAGACATTGTGATTGTAGACCTTTATCCGTTTAAAAAAACGGTTACCAGCAGTGCCTCTGAACAAGATATTATAGAAAAAATAGATATTGGTGGCATTTCATTGATCCGTGCCGCTGCCAAGAACTTTAAAGATGTACTCTGTGTTTCATCAATGAACGATTACGCCGAGGTTTTGGAATTGATCTCAAAAGGAAACGGAAACACCACACTTGAGGATCGAAGACGTTTTGCCGCTAAATCGTTCAATGTTTCCTCCCATTACGATACGGCCATCTTCAACTATTTTAACAAAAACCACGAAGAAGCGGTGTTGAAAATCAGCGAGACCAACGGAAAGGTACTTCGTTATGGAGAAAATCCCCACCAAAAAGGGTTCTTCTTTGGTGACTTTGATACCATGTTCACCAAACTTCATGGCAAAGAACTATCGTACAACAATCTGTTAGATGTTGACGCCGCCGTTAATTTAATGAACGAGTTCAAAAACGACCCACCCACCTTTGCCATCTTAAAACACAACAACGCCTGTGGTCTATCAACTCGTGACACCCTTCACCAAGCCTATGTAGATGCCCTAGCAGGCGACCCAGTTTCGGCATTTGGCGGCGTATTGATAAGCAATAAAGAAATTGACAAGGCAACGGCTGAGGAAATACACAAATTATTTTGTGAGGTAGTAATTGCACCCAGTTATGCCAATGATGCCCTTGAGGCGCTAAAAGGCAAGAAAAATCGAATCATCTTGACCCTAAACGAAGTCGAGTTACCAGAAACCACTGTCAGATCTTGCTTAAACGGAGTTTTGGTACAAGACAGGGATCTTAAAACCGATACCCTTTCTGATTTGACCTATGTCACCAACAAAAAACCCTCTGACGAAGAGTTAGATGATTTGATTTTTGCTTCAAAGCTGTGCAAACACACAAAATCGAACACTATTGTACTGGCAAAAAACAAACAATTATGTGCAAGTGGCACTGGGCAAACATCTCGTGTAGATGCATTAAATCAGGCTATTCACAAAGCAAAATCATTTAATTTCGACTTGAACGGAGCCGTCATGGCAAGTGATGCATTCTTCCCTTTTCCAGATTGTGTTGAAATTTCGCATAAAAACGGCATTTCCAGCGTTATACAGCCGGGCGGATCGATAAAAGATCAATTGGGCATTGATTATTGCAATGAGAACGAAGTTTCAATGGTAATGACAGGCATACGTCATTTCAAGCATTAATTTCACTACTTTTGTCGATGAAATACACCCCACTCGAACTAGTAACACATAACCAAACGAATAAAAATGGGCTTTTTTGATTTCTTGACCGAGGAAATCGCCATCGATTTAGGAACGGCGAATACTCTTATCATTCATAACGACAAAGTTGTTGTTGACAGTCCCTCAATTGTTGCCAGAGATAGAATTTCTGGTAAAATCATCGCAGTTGGCAAAGATGCCAGCATGATGCAAGGAAAAACCCACGAGAACATTAAAACCATCAGACCTCTGAAAGATGGTGTAATTGCAGATTTTGATGCGTCTGAAAAGATGATCAATATGTTCATCAAGAACATTCCCGCCTTAAAGAAAAAATGGTTTCCACCGGCCTTGCGAATGGTGATTTGCATACCCTCGGGCATTACCGAAGTTGAAATGCGTGCGGTTAAGGAATCTGCAGAACGTGTCAACGGTAAAGAAGTTTACCTCATTCACGAGCCCATGGCGGCCGCCATCGGTATCGGTCTTGATATTATGCAGCCCAAAGGAAATATGATCGTGGATATCGGTGGGGGCACTACCGAAATAGCCGTTATCGCCCTAGGTGGAATCGTTTGTGACAAATCGGTGAAAATCGCGGGCGATGTGTTCACCAACGACATCATTTACTATATGCGTACCCAACATAATCTATATATAGGTGAAAGCACGGCAGAGAACATTAAAATAGAAATAGGATCGGCATTAGAAGATCTTCAGAACCCACCGGACGACAAATCGGTTCAAGGAAGGGATCTCTTGACCGGAAAACCGAAACAAGTACAGGTCTCTTACCGCGAAATCGCAAAAGCATTGGACAAATCAATTCTTCGCGTTGAAGATGCCGTGATGGAAACCCTATCGCAAACCCCACCAGAACTTGCAGCGGATATTTATAATACCGGCATCTATATGGCCGGAGGGGGGTCTATGTTACGGGGGCTTGACAGAAGACTATCGCAAAAAACCGATTTGCCCGTTTATATAGCGGAAGATCCATTAAGAGCAGTAGTTAGAGGCACAGGTATCGCACTGAAAAATTTAGAGCGGTACAAAAACATCCTGATTAAATAATTAATTACTACCATTGAGAAGAGAACATCGAATTAGGGGTGTCCTCCCCCTTTAGTTGGACCAGTACTAGATTAATTTGGGGCGTATAATACCAATAGTGCATGCAGCAGATCATCAACTTTATTCTTCAATATAAGAACTTTCTTCTTTATATTTTTCTGTTGATTGTCTCGCTGGGTTTTACGATTCAATCACACTCGTACCACCAGTCACGTTTTTTCAACTCCTCAAATTGGGTAGCGGGCAATATTTACAACACTTCACACGGCATTTCTTCCTATTTTGATTTAAAAAAAGAGAATACGAAACTGGTAGAAGAAAATAAAAGGTTGCACCATCTCCTCTTCAACAAGAACGAAGGAAACCCTACTGAATTAGACTCTTTACAAACAACATATACCATTGCCACGGGTCAGGTTATCAAGAACAGTTATGCCAATCCAAGAAATTACATTACCATAAATAAAGGTAAGAACGATAGCATAAAACCCGATATGGGCGTAATTACCTCAAAGGGCATCTTAGGAATTGTGGAAAATACCTCGAACAGGTTTGCAACCGTACAGAGTATTTTGAACGAGAACTCGAACATCAATGCCAAAATCAAGAACACCGATCACTTTGGCTCTCTGGTCTGGAATGCCAAAACATATAACGTGGTACAATTGGTCGATATTCCGCGTTTGGTTCCTTTAAGGGTCGGAGACACGATCGTTACGGGTGCTATGAGCAGTATTTTCCCCGAGAACATTCCTATTGGCGTGATAAGGCAGGTTGACTTGGACAACTCGAAAAGTTTTCATCATATTGATGTTACCCTTTTCAATGACATGACCAATGTAAAAAACGTTTATATCGTCAACAACACCAAGAGACAAGAAATACTGCAATTACAAGAAGATACCGAAAATAATGATCAATAACCTCTATATTATCAATATCATTCGGTTCGCACTACTTGTTTTGGTGCAGGTATTGGTATTCAATAGGCTCAACTTTTTTGGGTTTATCAACCCAATGGTCTATGTGCTGTTTTTGTACTGGTATCCCATAAAGCAAAACAGGGCCGTCTTTATAGGGCTTAGTTTTTTATTGGGACTATCAATCGATTTTTTTTTAGATACCATGGCGGTCAATGCAGCATCAAGTATTACGATCGCTTACCTAAGACCAGTGATCATGCGTTTTGTCTTTGGGGTAAATTACGAATTTCAAGGTTTCAAATTAGGTAACGCCACACAAATACAACAATTTACCTTTTTGGCGTTATTAATAGTGATACACCATCTGGTTTTCTTTACGCTGGAGATTTTTAGTTTCGCCAATTTGCTGCTACTTTTGAAAAAGACGCTGTCGATAAGTCTGGCCACTTTGGTGCTCTGTTTATTGTTTGGCTCGCTTTTTAGTATTAGAAAAGAATGAAAAAGATTCTCCTATCATCCATCATCATCATTATAGGAATAACCTTTATCGGTAGACTATCTTATCTGCAGATATTTAGTTTTTCCGCTGACCATATTTTGGAAGATCCTGCCATTAAAGCGGTTTATGATTATCCCGAACGGGGATATATTTACGACAGAAACGGAAAATTATTGGTGGGCAACGACCCGGCCTATGACGTAATGGTCATACCCAGAGAAGTAAAGGCTTTAGATACATTAGAATTTTGCCGCCTATTGAACATAGATAAGGAAAAGTTCATAAAAAAACTGAGAAAGGCGAGAATATATTCGCCCAGACTACCCTCGGTACTCGTGCACCAGCTCTCAAAAGAAGATTATGCCAGACTTCAAGAAAAAATGCGTAGATACTATGGCTTTTATATTCAAAAACGTTCTTTGCGCTATTATGACACAAACAGTGGTGCCAATGTCTTGGGATATATCAGCGAGGTAAATGATCGAGATCTAGCTAAAAACCCACTTTTTGTACAAGGTGAACTAACAGGCCGAACGGGTGTTGAAAAAGTATATGAGGACACCCTTAGAGGAAAAAAAGGGATTCAGTACATTCAAAAAGACCGTCACAATAGAGATATTGGCAGGTACAAAGATGGTGCTTTAGACGTGCAGCCCGAACAAGGCAAGCAGATCAGTCTTACCATAGACAAAGAACTACAAGAATACGGCGAAAGACTTATGCACGGTAAATGGGGCGGCATCGTTGCCATAGAACCCTCCTCTGGCGAAATTTTGGCCATGATTTCGGGGCCCACTTACGACCCCTCACTATTAGTAGGCAGAAAACGATCCAAAAACTACAGCAAATTGCATTATGATTCAATATCAAAACCCACCTTTGATCGGTCGATTTTGGCTGAGGGTTCACCAGGATCTCCGTTTAAAATAATGAATGCCTTAGTCGCCCTGCAAATAGGTGCAATTACCCCAAGTACCACGTTTCGTTGTTTAAATGGGTTTTATGTGGGACGAACAAAAAGAGGTTGTCACTGCGGTGGGGGAATTCGAAACCTCAACAGCGGTATTTACAAATCGTGCAATGCTTATTTTGCGGGCACATTTAGAAAAATATATGATAATTTTCCCACTACCGATGAAGGTCAGGATGTTTGGGAAAAACACATCAAAAGCTTTGGCCTAGGCAATTATTTAGGTTCTGATCTGCATACCGGACGACGAGGAAGAATTCCTGGTAAAGCGTATTATGACAAATGGTACGGCGACAACCGCTGGTCATCTTCATATATCATTTCTAATGCCATAGGACAGGGGGAAGTATCTGCCACACCCATTCAATTGGCCAATATGACTGCCGCCATAGCCAACCGAGGCCATTACTTTATACCACATATATTAAAAAAAATAGAGGGTAAGGCTATTACGATTCAGCAATTTATTGAACCCAAACATACTACTATCGACAAAAAACATTTTGAACCCATTGTTCAAGGTATGACCGATGTATATAAAAAAGGAACCGGAAGGTGGGTACAAGTAGAGGGCATTGACATTGCTGGAAAAACAGGAACCGTAGAAAACTTTACCATTATTGACAGCGTAAAAACCCAACTGACAGATCATTCTGTATTTGTGGCATTTGCCCCTGTTGACAAACCGAAAATCGCCATCGCAGTTTATATAGAAAATGGGTACTATGGTTCTCGGTACGCTGGTCATATCGCATCATTGTTGATCGAAAAATACATCAAACGTGAGATTACCCGTAAAGATCTTGAAAAGCGAATGTTGGAAAAAACATTGGAGCATGAATACGCAAAGCCCTATAGTGGAGAAGAATTCAAAATAAACGAGCGTGTCTGGTAACAGTATTTTAAGGCGTATTGACTGGCTCACCATTTTTATGTACATGGCATTGCTGGCCATAGGCTGGGTCAACATCTACTCTAGTACTTTTACCGACACTGATATATCTATTTTCGATTTTGGCACCCTTCACGGCAAACAGTTCTTTTTTATAGGTGCAAGTTTGATATCAATAGTCATTGTACTGGCCTTGGAAGCAAATTTCTATGAAAAGGCCTCAGGCTTTATCTACCTAATAACCATGCTGCTCTTGATTGGACTATTCCCCTTTGGCAAGACCATTGCAGGAGCCACATCATGGTACGATCTAGGTTTTTTCAACCTACAACCTTCTGAACTTGCAAAAGTGGCCACTGCATTGGCTTTGGCAAAATACCTCAGTAACATACAAACCGATATCAAAATCGGTAGACATCAATTGTACGCTTTCTTGGTGATCCTCATACCTACGGTATTGATAACTCCGCAACCTGACCCGGGTAGTGCGCTGGTATTCTTTGCCTTGTCATTCGTAATATTAAGAGAGGGCCTTCCCATTTATTATCTAGGCTTTGCACTTCTTGCGGTTTTGGTATTTGTCACCACCTTAATGTTCGGAACGGTACTGATAAGTGTTGTTTTTATAGTACTTATCGCCTTGTTCTATTTGTTTAAAAAGAAAAAACATAAAATATCGATATTTCCGTTTATTTCCTTGGCAGTCATTGCCATTCTGTTTTCTTTGTCGGTAAATTTCATGTTCAACAACATTTTCGAACAACGCCATAGAGATCGGTTCAACCT
>JAJRSY010000115.1 GCA_024278565.1 Bacteroidota bacterium | reverse complement strand
TGCTTGGTTAGTGCATGTTACATTATAGTAGGTTACGGCCATGATTATCAAACTTGCGAAATACAGAAAACTTTTTGCTTTATATGACATTAGATCTGGGTTTTGATTCTTCAGCTAATTTAGGGGATAGAAGCATGCAAAAAAGGGCATTGTTGCCAATTGGGGTTTTCTAGTGGTCAATTGGTGAAAAGTTGTGGTAAACCGTTTTTGTTCATCGGGTTTATATTCCGTTCGTCGATTGGGGTTGAAAATTTGGTGTTTAGCTATTGGACTCTTTTGGCTCTTTTTACTGATTATTTTGGCAGAATAGAACGACATTCTGATATTCATTACCCTTGCTTTGAGTGTTTTTAAATTTTCAAAGCACTTAAATCTTATGTTATTGTAACATTTTGCCTTTATGGAAGTCTTATTACTATAGAATAATTGTTTTTTAATTATTTGAATTAGCTACAATTAAGGCCATTCGCAAATGCGAATGGCTTTTTTTATCGAGGTAATTTGAGAAAATCCGATGAACGGTCGAAGAGTGAAAAAAACCTCTATTTTTATGTAATAAAAATTCATAGCCGACATTACTGAGGCTACAAGAGTTCATGTATTGAATTGCCAAGTTCGTACTAAAACACACTTCAAATTATCAAAATGGTTTTTTGCCCTTTTTTCAAGTAGTAGATGAATGCACTCTTCCACAATAATAAAGCTAACGGGCGTTATACCTTCTCATACAACTTAACCTATTTATCGTTATGAAAAAGAAAACAATAAAATTGAGTATCGCAATGGGTTTTTTATTGGTAAACGGAGTTTTTGCCAATGACCCCAAAACCGAAATTGAAAATTTTGATATCAATTCAATCGAGTATATTGAAGAAGAGACTGAGATCGACCTTGGTTTCAATGCAGCCGATTATCTGCCCGAGGGTTTTGATCCGTACAAACTGTATGTAGATTTAGATGCTGTGCACTATCTTCAAGAAGAGGTAATCGATTCTTTTGATGTGGAACGATATTTGCCAAAAGGCTTTGATGCCTATGCCTACCCTACCGATGTTCAAAGTATCAATTATATTGATAAAAATGATTTTATTTCATTGGACTTTGATGCTGCGAAACATTTGCCAGAGGGTTTTGATGCGTTAGAACCTTGAATCCAAGCCCCTTATTTGTTTTTGTAACAGTTAATGGCGAGTGTAGAAAAACACTACGTGCTATAAGATCTATCAGAACAACAGCGGTACTACAAATTGAAACATCAGTACAAGTAAGGCCACCGCAATAAGGTTCAGAATAATGCCCACACGGGCCATTTCATGTACTTTTATATACCCGCTGGCAAATACGATGGCGTTGGGCGGGGTGGCCATTGGCAGCATAAAGGCACAGCTGCTCGCCATGGTCACGGGAATCAGTAAATAAAGTATGGGTATCTCTAGCCCAATGGCGATACCTGCTACCACAGGGGCCAGAACGGCGATCAATGCCACATTGCTCATAAGTTCGGTCATGAACAACATCAGTACGATCAGCAGCGTGGCCGTAAATAAGATGCTCACGTCACTAGCGCCGATGGTGCTTGCCACAAGGTCGACAATACCACTTACCGACATGCCCTTGGCAAGGGCGAGTGCGCCACCGAAGAGGATCAAAATGCCCCATGCCAATTTTTGGGTGTCTTTCCAATTAATCAAAAAATCCCCCTTTTTCAGGTTGTAGGGCAGGGCAAATAGCGATACCGCCGCCATCATGCTGATGACCGTATCGGAAAGGCCCAGATCAGGAAAGATCTTGTTTATCAAGGTCCTGAAAATCCATAGAAAAACGGTTATTGCAAAAATGACCAACACCATTTTTTCTTTACCGCCCATGGGACCCAATTTTTGAAGTTCAGCCTGAATGACCTCTTTGCCAGCTGTGAATTTTAACTGTTTGTTCGGAAACATCAATTTTACCAACACCAGATAACTGATGGTGATCATTACTATCGAAAAGGGAACACCGATCACCATCCATTTCAAAAAAGAGATCTGAATGTTGTATTCATTTTCCAAAAGGCCCAACATTACCGAATTGGGGGGTGTGCCGATTACGGTTGCAATACCACCTGCATTTGCCGAAAAGGCAATGCCCAGCATAACGCTGAGGGCAAAATTTTGATCACTTTTTGTAAAACCGTCGGCGTCATCGACCAAAAGGCCAATGACCGACATGGCGATCGGTAGCATGACCACGGTACTTGCCGTATTGCTGATCCACATACTCAAAGAGGCCGTGGCGATCATAAAGCCCAAAACCACTTTGTTGGGCGTGGTGCCCGTGATTTTCACGATGTTCAGGGCAATGCGCTTGTGAAGGTTTACTTTCTCTAACGCCAATGCCATGACAAAGCCCCCGAAAAACAGAAAAATAATGGGGCTGCCGTAGTTTGCACCCACATCGGCTATGGGCATGACCTTCATTAACGGAAAAAGTATCAAAGGCAAAAGTGCGGTGACCGAAATAGAGACGGCATCGGTAATCCACCAAATGACCATCCAAACCGCAACTGCGATTACGGTGTCTCCCTTTTCAGAAACGACCTCAAAAGGAAGGTTGATTAAAATGAGAAATAAGATCGGGCCTAAAAACAGGCCGAATTTACTACTTATGTGCATCGTTTGTAATTGATGGCCCTAAGCTATGTTTTTTCTTTTGGTTTTAAAAATCAAATTTAATATATCATAGAAATCTACCCGCAAAACAGCTGGTCATGCTCTGATTGCAGTGCCTATTTTTGAGGTATGGACCAATTAGGCCATATTGCATATTAATGTGCTTGCTCTATCGTATAGACCCGCCAAAAAAGGCAAAATAACAAGTCTGAACGAATTAATTATTCTTTGACAATGTCCTTAGCTTATAGAAGAAACATGGTGGCATGCTCTTTCAAAAAATGAAGTGCCTTTGACATTTGGTTTTCTACGGTCTTGATCGAAATGCCCATGTTCAACGCTATTTCCTTGTACTTCTTTTTCTCCAACTTATTTTGAACGAATATTTCTTTGCACCGGGGAGGAAGTTGGTCAATCAATTCATTCAATTTTTTCATTTTAAAATCAAACTGGTCATCTTCCCAGCTTGTTTCTGAAATAATGTCTCCTTGAATTTTATCCAAGGTATCGAATCGGGGGCTTTCCTTCCTTATATGTTGCAAAAAGCGGTTATGGCATGATCTGAAAAGATAGTTTTTAAGAGATGATGTTATCACTATTTGTTTCCTCTTCTCCCAGAAATTCACAAGGGTTTCCTGAACAATATCCTCTGAAAGCGAGCGATCATGGCACAACTGAAAAATGTAATTGCACAGCCAATCGTAGTATTCAGAGAATAAATGTTTGTAGGCTTTTGTCTTTCCCTTGCGTAATTTTCTTATTAGTTTTTGTTCGTTCATTTTGAACCGGATAATCATCAAAACAGTCTCTTGGTCTTGAAATTAAGCTAAAAAAATGATTATGGTGGCTTGGGGCGCAGGCAAAATGTTCTGGATATTAAAACCCTTCACCACAAAAATATTTTGAAATGAGGTGGTATTCCGACGACCTTGCCACCTATGGCAAGTTATGGAAAAAATAATAAGGGTTGGGCTTAAACAAAAAACCCCTTCACTCAGAGGGTGTCCATACCGTACATCATCAAGTCGGCCGCCAGTGAATGATTTCAAAACAAACTCTAATAAAAATCAAAAACACATAGGGGTTTTTTGGGATAATTGCATCTTTAGGGTAAAACAGGTACATAATGTTTGGACACGATTTGTTGATTGACAAGTTTTTAAACAGAACAATTTCTGGGAAAGAAAGAAAGGTTTTGGAAAATTGGATTTTGGAGAGTGAAAGCAATAGGGCTTTTTTTAAAAACCGCATCAAAGATTCGAACCAAAAGGTTTTTCTTGGTTTTGATTCGGATTCAGCCTATCAAAAATTCAATACTACCATAAGGGCCAAAAAACCAAAGAAGGGCATTCTGTACCATATGCCTAGGTATGCAGCTATTTTCGTGACCTTTCTTGCAATTGGTTTCTTTGCAAAAAAAATACTTATCGATAACTCGGTAAAAAATTACCAGATGGCTGTTGATGGGGAGAACGATAAATCAAGTGAAAATAATATTGTCATTACTTTGGCAGATGGAAGCACTAAGGCAATCGCTTCCCAAGGTAAGGAAGCGATAACGGACACCGATGGGAATATTATTGCGAACAAAGAAGAAAATACATTGGTCTTTGGATCGAGTGGATCTTTGGGATTCTCTGTTGCTCTCAATGAGATATTTATTCCGCACGGACAAACCTTCAAATTAAAATTATCTGATGGCACACTGGTATGGCTGAATGCTGGATCCAGACTGCGTTTTCCGCAGAACTTTAACAGTGCATCGTTGAACAGAACTGTTTATTTAGAAGGCGAGGCTTTTTTCAATGTTGCAAAAAACGAAGACAAGCCCTTTATAGTCAACACACATGAGGTTGATATAAAGGTTCTCGGCACAAAGTTCAATATATCATCTTATGAGAGCGACAATTCTATTGCCACTACCTTGGTCGAGGGTGCTGTCAGTGTTTATGAGACTAGATCACCAGAAAACGAACTGAGGTTGACCCCAAGCTTTCAGGCTACCTATAACAAATTTGAAAATAGTTTTAGCAAGACCGTAGTCGATACCGGTGCCTATACAGCTTGGATGCAAAATAAACTGATAATCGATAACTTGAAATTTTCTGAGATACTGAAAAAACTGGAGCGTATGCACCACCTGACATTCATAAACAAGGCAGAGAACTTGAACGATGAAACCTATAAGGGCGAGTTTCAAGATGAGAGCATTGAATCGATCCTAAACACAATTTCGCTCAGCACACCTTTCAAATATGAGATTAACCAAAATATAATAACAATAACAGAATAAAAAAAGAGGAAGGCGTTCGAGCACCCTCCCCCTTTACAATCGACCATTAATGGAATATTAACAATCAAACACACTCAAAATCATGAAAAAACTCGATAGGTACAGCGACCATGTCAATAATCGTTGTACAAAATTGAATCTGAAACTTAGTCTTATAGCGGTCTTTCTGATGCTATTTCAATTGTCGGCAAATACAGTAATGTCACAAAAAAAAATAGAATTTGATTATGACGGTGTTCCTTTGAAAAGGGTGTTGAATGAAATAAAGTCACAAACAGGCCATCGATTCTTCTATAATGTCAAAGAAATCAATGATGGCAAAAAAATTTCCTTTAGTGCTGAACGGGAAACGATCGATCAGGTTTTGAACCGTTTATCTGTAAAAGCTGATTTTGCTTTTAAGATAAATGGCAATCAGATCGTTTTGACCAAAAGGCCACTTTCTTCTGCAATTGTTCAGGAAAGGGAAATAAAGGGGAGTATAAAGGATAACGATGGGCTACCGCTATCAGGTGCCAGTATAGTCGTCAAAGGCACTTCTACTGGAACCCAGACCGATTTTGACGGCAACTTTACCATTGTAATACCAGAAGGACATAACGTACTTGTCGTATCTTATATTGGTTTCAAGACCGTAGAGATCGATGTTGAAGGAAAGGATACTGTCAATTTGCAGCTTGAAGCTGCGGCCGATCAGTTGGATGAGGTCGTAATGGTCGGTTCGAGAAGCAAGCCAAGAACACAGTTAGAGTCCGTGGCACCGGTAGATATTATTGGCGCAAAAGTCTTTGAGACCTCCCCTCAGGTAGAGACCTCCCAAATTATGCAGTATGCCGCTCCTTCCTTTCACTCTACAAAACAAAACATCGGCCATGGTACAGACCACGTAGACCCTATTTCTTTAAGAGGGTTGGGCGCTGACCAGACCCTGGTCTTGATCAATGGCAAGAGAAGGCATGCTTCTTCTTTGATGAACGCAAACGGAACTGTTGGCAGAGGTCAGGTAGGAACCGATTTAAATGCAATTCCTGTCGCCGCGATTGAAAGAATAGAAGTTCTTAGAGATGGTGCAGCAGCCCAGTACGGCTCTGATGCCATAGCGGGCGTAATCAATATTATTCTAAAGAAGAACATAAATAAAGGAGAGATCAAGGTTAGAACCGGTCTATTGGCAGCCCCACCGGCAGCCCCAAGTTTCTTAGAAGGTTTCAATCCGTATTCAGATAACGCCGATCTAGCATCCACCCAAGGTGAAGGTGGCGGGGAGAGTTTTCAAGTAAGTGCGAATTACGGTGTTGAAGTTGGTGAAAAAGGAGGGTTTTTAAATTTCACGTTGAACTACCTGACCAGAAACCCCTTCAATAGGATGGATGATTACACTATTCAGATGTTTGCGGAAGATGACCCAAGAAGAGACAATGCAATAGCCGAGTACGCCGCTTTTAACCAAGGAGACCCAGAAGCCATTGCAGCATACAATACCCAGTTCGGTGATCAATTTGGGTACGCAGTGGTAAATGATCTGAATGATTTTAGAGGAAGAAGAGTGGCCAATATGGGAGGTTCTGGAACCACAAATGCCGGAATCGTTTTAAATACCGAATTGCCGCTTAACGAAAATAGCACGTTCTACGCCAATGCTATGTACAACTACAGGTTAGGTTCTGCAACAGGCTTTATAAGAAGACCGAACCAAGGCGGCAGACAGTCCGGTCTATGGCCACTTGGTTTCTCACCACACCTAGATTCCGATATCCAAGATTTTTCAGGAACAATTGGACTGAGAAGCAATTTTAAAGGCTGGGATGTGGATATTAGCAATGACTACGGTCAAAATTCGTTCAAATGGACCATTTTCAATTCGAACAACGCCTCTCTTGGCCTTGAATCTCCCACATCATTCGATGCTGGCCAGTTAAAGTATCTTCAAAACGTAATGAACTTGGACATATCTAAAAATCACGATATCGGATTTCCTTTGAACACCGCTTTTGGATCAGAGTTCAGATTGGAGAATTTCAAACAGTTTGCGGGCCAGGAAGAATCTTGGCAAAATTACGATGGTGGTATAAAAGAAGCGGGCAGCCAGGTATTTCCAGGGTACCAGCCCGGGAACGCAACCGATAAATATCGATTCAATACAGCCGTTTATGCTGATCTCGAAGCAGAGTTCACAAAAAGTTGGCTGGTAACGGCCGCAGGCAGGTACGAAGACTACTCAGATTTTGGGGGCAGGTTCAATTACAAGATAGGAACAAGATATAAATTCGGCGATGTTTTTGCGTTGAGAGGGGGGTTCAGTACAGGTTTTAGGGCTCCTTCATTGCCCCAAAAGTTCTTTAGCAGCTTTAGCCTGCAGTTTATCTCGTTGCCTGATGGAACAATTGATGGTGTCAATATTGCCCATTTGACCGAAGATAGTTTTGTAAGAAGGCAGTTTGGGGTTGAAGCGTTAAAACCAGAGACCGCCAAGAACCTTAGTCTTGGCTTTACCGCCAGACCGTTCAAAGGATTTTCGATGACCGTGGATGTCTATCAGATAGACATTAAGGACCGCATAGGTATCACAGGTAGGTTTACCGGAGACCAAGACCCAAGATTCGAAACCATTTTAAATAACGCAGGGCTGTCACAGGTACAGTTTATGGCAAATGCCGTAGATACCAGGACCAAGGGGCTTGATTTTGTTATGAGCTATAGTTTTCCATGGGAATCAGGTTCTTTAACCCTGACAGGTGCCGGTAATTTTACCGAGACAAGAGTGCCAAGAAACGATGCGGGAGACCCCATAATAAAAACAGGTGCGTTTCTAGAAGGATTTGAAACACAATTGTTCAATAGGGAAGAAGTTTCCAGAATTGAAGTTGCCCAGCCCAACAGTAAAATTATTTTGGGTGCAATACTTAATTTAGATTGGTTTACCTTGGCGGCCAATGCAACAAGGTTTGGATCCGTCGATTATGTTCATCCAAGCGAGGAGCCACTTGCGAATGCATGGAACAACGGTGTAGTTGAGACCAGAGATCAAACTTTTACCGCAAAAACCCTTGTTGATCTAGATTTGTCATTTCAATTGACCGATGCCTTTAGAATTGGGGTAAGCGGCTCTAACATATTCAATGTATACCCTGACAGGCATTTGCATTCGGGCAACTATGGTGGCGGTATGTTCGGGTACAGTCGGCGCGTATCACAGTTCGGCCTTGCCGGTGCTGGGTACAACTTCAACATGAGCTTCAAGTTTTAGATATTTGGCAGTTATTTGAGTTAGCTAGGGCAGATCTACAATTCAGTTTATTGGAAGTCTGCCTTTTTTTAAGCGGGTTCTATTGGCCAATCGACCGTATTACATTGCTTTTTACGTCGTTTTTTGATTTGGACGGCCTCCAATCAAGGATATGTTTTTTTTACTGATTCAACTTTTTAGCTCCACCATCTTGTTGCCCCCATCAACAACAACTTTTATCAAGCCTTGTTTGGATAGGGCTTTCATCGATCTATCCCATTTTTTGCCACTAAGGCCCGCCTGTGATTTTAGTTGGCCCAGCTCCATATTACCAGAAGGTTTTAAAAGGGCGATTATGCTCTTTTCCTCTTCTGAAAGCTCCACTGTTTTTTTCTCGGGCCGCATCTGAGGAAAGAACAGTACCTCTTGAATTGACGAATTATTGGTCAATAACATCACCAGACGGTCGATTCCGATTCCTATGCCCGAGGTTGGGGGCATACCGTATTCCAATGCCCTGATAAAATCTTGATCAATGAACATCGCCTCATCATCACCTTTTTCGGTCAGTTTCAATTGCTCTTCAAAACGTTCTCGTTGGTCGATGGGGTCGTTGAGCTCAGAGTAGCAATTTGCAAGTTCTTTGCCGTTCACCATCAACTCAAAGCGTTCGGTCAGTGCGGGGTTATCTCTGTGTTCTTTGGTCAAGGGACTCATTTCTTTGGGGTAGTCGGTAATGAAGGTGGGCTGAATATAGTGGTGCTCACATTTTTCACCGAAAATTTCATCGATCAATTTACCCACGCCCATGGTATCATCAACCTCCATACCTAATTTTTTTGCGGTTTCACGTAGTTGAACTTCATCCATTCCGGCAACATCAAAACCAGTATGTTTTTTGATGGCTTCTAAGATGGGCACTCTAGCGTAGGGTGCTTTGAACTCGATTTCGTTTTCTCCCACGGTTACCTTTGAAGTGCCATTAGCGTCGATGGCGACTTTTTCTAAAAGTTCTTCGGTGGTGTCCATCATCCAATTGTAATCTTTGTACGCCACATAGAGTTCCATAACGGTAAATTCGGGGTTGTGGGTGCGATCCATACCTTCATTTCTGAAATCTTTCGAAAATTCATATACCCCGTCAAAACCACCTACGATCAATCTTTTTAGATAGAGTTCGTTGGCGATCCGCAAATACAAGGGTATATTCAATGCATTGTGGTGCGTCAAAAACGGCCGTGCAGCAGCTCCACCGGGTATGGGTTGTAAAATAGGGGTCTCGACCTCTAGATACCCACGGTCATTGTAAAACTGACGAATGCTATTAGTAATCTTGGTGCGTTTGATAAAGGTTTCTTTCACATGCGGATTTACGATCAGATCCACATACCGTTGGCGGTA
>JAJRSY010000114.1 GCA_024278565.1 Bacteroidota bacterium | reverse complement strand
TATAGCCCGAAATGATTTTTTCGACACCTCTGATTTCTTGAAAAACCGCCTCAATGCACCAAAAGCACCCACCGCCAATGGTTGCCATTTGTAATTTTTTATCATTCATTTACATCGTTCTTGTAATGTTTAATGTTTAATTTTGCTAATTGCTAATTGCTAATTGCTAATTGCTAATTGCTAACTGTTCTATTTACCTTCTTTCTGTAGTTGCATTGATTCTGAGTTAATGCAGTAACGCAACCCGCTAGGTTCGGGCCCATCAGGAAAAACATGTCCCAGATGCGCATCACAGGTATTGCACATCACCTCGACCCGTACCATACCAAAAGCAGTATCTTTTTCGTACTTGATGGCATTTTCTCGTATGGGTTGCGTAAAACTGGGCCAGCCCGTACCCGATTCGAACTTGATCGTAGCGTCGAACAGGGGCGAGCCACAACAGATGCAACTGTACTTTCCGGCAGCGTAGATACCGCATAGTTCACCTGAATTGGCTGCTTCCGTTCCTTTTTGGCGTGTGATCCTGAATTGCTCTGGCGTTAGTATGGCCTGCCACTCCGATTCGGTTTTTTCCACCCTTTTATCTGGTATCGGGTTTCCCTGGGTACTATAATTGATAATACTTTTCCATGTAATCATAGGCTGTATTTTCTTTCTGTCTAAAGTACTAAATTTAAAAAAACCAATTGATAAAATTGGCTTTATTGGAGAATAATTGGTTACCAATCGCTATTGAAACTTACAATTGATAAGCCATTTATTTGTGTTAAATTTGAACGGTGGCGACAAGAAAACAGAATAGAACTATTTATACCGTACTGTTAATGGTGTGTGTTGTTGGTTTTTGGCTTTTTGAAAATTTTTATACGCCCGACCCTTATTCGGCACCTGAGGGTGAGGGCACAAAGACCGAAATACCTTCCTTTTTCTTGCCAAGCTCTACCACGGGTGCAATAGCGGTGCACGACCATTTTATGTTATCGTACAATGAGTCGTACGAACAGGCCGAATGGGTGGCTTATTTGTTGAAAAAGAGCCACTTGACCTATGATGATCGCAAACGGCCTTTTTTTATTGAGGACCCAAGGGTCAAAACGAAATCTGCAGATTGGCGCAATTACAAACGTTCGGGTTTTGATCGGGGGCATCTCTGCCCTGCGGGTGATCGTCGGTTTTCTGAATACGCCTATAACGAAACCTTTTATACCAGTAATATAAGTCCGCAAAACAGGGTTTTCAATGCGGGGGTATGGAACCAGTTGGAAATGAAAATTCGGCAATGGGTCAAAAAAGAGGGTACCATGTTCGTGGTGACCGGGGGTGTTTTGGAAAATGGTTTGCAGGAAATTGGGGATGAAGACGTTGATGTGCCTCGCCAATACTATAAGATAATTGCCAAGGGAAGCCCCAAAAATTTAAAGGTAATCGCCTTTCTGATGCCAAACGAACCCAGTACCAAGCCACTAAGAAGGTTTACGGTTACGGTTGACCGAATAGAAGAATTGACGGGAATCGATTTCTTTCAAAAACTGCCCGACGAGGTAGAGCAAAAGTTAGAAAGTCAGTTAAATACCAAAGATTGGAGGTTTTAGTGATTTTACTATACGTCAAAAGCCTTGTTCAACTTTCTAAAACTCCTCTTTCAAGCGGTTCGAATCCAGCTTCAAGAAAATGAACAATAATATGGTGAAAAACAAGAGTCCGGACCCTCCATAACTAAAGAAGGGCAGGGGAATACCAATAGTGGGCAATATACCGATGACCATACCGATATTGATAAAGTAATGGATAAAGAGAATGGAGACTACACCATAACCGTATATTCGGCTAAACGGATTTTTCTGTCGTTCTGACAAATACACCAACCGCAACAGCATTAGGGTAAACAGCAGAACAACCGCTGTGGTGCCAATAAAGCCCCATTCTTCACCAACGGTACTGAATATATAATCGGTATGTTGTTCAGGCACGAAATCACCTTTGGTACGTGTGCCCTCTAGAAATCCTTTTCCGAAAAAACCACCGGATTCTATCGCTTTTTCAGACTGGTAGGTGTTGTAACCTATTGTTTTACGGATATTCTCGAGTTTGGCAGGGTCTTTTTCCAATCGCAACCAAAGGTTGAACCGATCTCTATGGCGTTGTTCGAAAATGTTGTTGAACATGAAATTTACCGACAAAGAAAACAGAATGGCAATGACTGCCAAGGAAATAAACGGAAATATCGATATTTTATGTTTTTTCTTTTTCAACAAATAGAACAAGGCGATAAGTACTATAAAAACAACACTTATCAGTACCGTTCCGAACATTAAGGTGGTGACAAATACCAAAACCGCAAGAAGTGCAAAGCCTAGATAATAAATGGGAAGACCCTCTCTTAATATTACGAATGACAAGGCAAAGAATACCAGCGCACTACCCGGGTCAGGTTGCGGAGTTATCAATACCGCAGGTATGAGGATCACCAAGAAAGCGTACAATTGATGTCTACCGATTTTGATATCGGTTTGTATGTTACTGAGGTATTTTGCCAAAGCCAATGCAGTGGCCACTTTTGCAAGTTCAGAAGGT
>JAJRSY010000113.1 GCA_024278565.1 Bacteroidota bacterium | reverse complement strand
TCCGTTCTTGGCTATTGGAGCTCCCCCTCTTGTCCAACATGGTGAAGGGCAACGGAAAGGCCGCCCCCTGGTATACCACACCCAACATGAATATGTTAATGTCCGTTCTCCCGAATTTCCAGTTGGTGCGGTCGATGGTCAGCTTTACCTTCCCTTGTTTGGGCAACAGAGAAAATACCAACTTGGCATCAGGTCCCCATCCAGGGCATAATCGGCAATGAAACGTTGGATGCGCCTCAGGGAGGGGCCTGATCGGGCACGGGCATCGAAGGCGTTGGCCGGTTTGTCAAAGGTGACCGTCTGCACCTTGCATAGTGAGCATACGAAAAGTGAAATGAGCCTTACCCTTGCCAAATTCAACTTTCCTTGGAAATGTGTGTTCAGAACTGCTGTCAATCCATTATTTTCAAGGTAAGCATTGGTTTTCTCCATTAGAAAAATATGTGGTAATACCTTTTTAAGATACTGAAAATAAATGTTTTATGTTAATACTTCAACACTTGATCCATTGATTTTTAATGGATTGTATTTTTGTCATGTACTAAAAAAAATTTATAACTAAAAATAGAATCTTACCCACACAAATAGTGGTAGAACCAAAAAAGTAAACAACGAAAAATAGCTCAATAGCATCGTTTTTTCTTCACCCATTTAACCCTTCACTCATTGGTTTTCATTGACTGATTGACTCCTTCACCCAATTACCCAACAGACATTCCGACTGCGCTTACTTCGACTGCGCTCAGTAACCTTTACTTTATGGTATCCACTTATTTTTGCCAAAATCGGGCTTTCGTTTTTCCAAGAAAGCATCTCTACCTTCCTTTGCCTCTTCGGTACCATAGGTCAATCGTGTGGCCTCGCCGGCAAATACCTGTTGGCCGACCATGCCATCGTCGGTCAGGTTCATGGCGAACTTCAACATTTTTATCGATGTTGGTGATTTTTCAAGAATCTCTTGCGCCCATTGATAAGCCGTGATCTCCAATTCCTCATGGGGCACTACCGCATTTACCATGCCCATTTCTAGAGCCTCTTGTGCGGAGTAGTTTCGACCTAAAAAGAAAATTTCGCGTGCTTTCTTTTGTCCGACCATCTTTGCCAAATAGGCAGAACCGTAACCGCCATCAAAGCTGGTCACATCGGCATCGGTCTGTTTGAAAATGGCGTGTTCTTTACTGGCAAGGGTCAAATCGCAGATCACATGCAGACTGTGCCCACCACCAACGGCCCAGCCCGGTACTACGGCAATGACCACCTTGGGCATGAAACGTATCAGGCGCTGTACCTCTAAAATGTTCAAGCGGTGCATGCCGTCTTCACCCACGTAACCTTGCTCTCCCCTAGCCCTTTGGTCGCCACCGCTACAAAAAGAATAAACACCGTCTTTTGTTGATGGGCCTTCGGCAGAAAGTAGCACTACACCTATTGAGGTATCTTCTTGCGCATCGTAAAAGGCGGTGTACAGCTCGCTGGTCGTTTTCGGGCGGAAGGCATTTCTAACATTCGCACGATTGAAAGCGATACGGGCCACTCCATCACTTTTGGTATACGTGATATCTTCAAATTCTTTGGCCGTTTTCCAATTGGGTGATTTCATAGATGCATTTAGATTTTAAAAGAATAAATATAGGGTTTCTTTTTAAGAGACTGTTGTCGGTTTAGTAATGAACAGTAAACAATTAACAATAATCAATGAACAGTAAACAATTAGCGATTGTTGTTTGCTTTGCTAGTGGTTAAATTGATTCGAATTGCCTTTGTTTTTTGATTCGATCCATTTTGATAGATATTTGGTGCTGGCCATGGTATGGTGCATGAGCATGCCGCCTATAAAATTTTGGGTTCGATGTAGCTTTATGTTTTGTTGTATATTCTTGATTTTAGAACTTAAACGCTTACTGAGGGCTTCTTTGTTGTAGTGCGTATTAATGAGATGGACTCCGTTTAGTTGGGCGCATTTCCAGCGTTGTTCATCGGTATGGAAAGCGACTGCGGCTTCGGCGAATGCTTTTGCATTGCTTGTAATGTCTCCGTTCCATTTCAAATCGGCGTGCATGCCCTCAGCCCCTATTGGGGTGGTGATACTTGGTGTCCCCGATTGCATGGCGGCAATCAGTTTACCCTTGATTCCCGCACCAAAACGTAGGGGGGCTAGGTTGACCCGTGCTTGTTGCATTGTTTTTTGTAGGTCGGAAACCCATCCTAAAACCAAGAAACCTTCTTTTGGATTGTGCATTTGTTGAATATGTGCCGGTTGATAGGCTCCGTACACTCGAAGCTGGGTCTTGGGAAGCTGTTTTCTAATCAACGGCCATATTTCCTTTTTTAACCAAGCGATAGCATCTGTATTGGGTAAATGCTTCCCGTTACCGATGCAGATAAAGTCCGTTCTGTTTTCAAAAGACAACCATTTCTTGATGTGCTCCTCCCCTATTCCATCCAATAGAAAAGGAAGGTGCAGCAGCAGGCTTTTATCCACTTTTACACTATTGGTCAGCAATTGCATTTCATGGCTTGATATGATGAGCGAAAGGTCACAGCGATAAATGCTCGCCATTTCTCTTTTGGTCATATCATTTTGAAGCCACAAATTTGTGGTATGGGTTTGGTTTGACTTAAAGGCCTGCTCTCGGGTGTGACGAAGTGAATGCAGGTCCTCTGTATCTAACACCCGTAATGCGTTTGGGGCAGATTGGGCAACCCGCCAACCAAATTGTTCTTCGGTCAAAAAGCGGTCGAACAGCACCATATCAGGATTCAAAGCACTTACAAACGAATCAAAGCTAGCATGGTTCAATTGAATGGCTTCCTTATATATTCCTATATGCTCTAGGTCGACCGAAAGCTCTGTTTCGGCAGCCGTACTTGCAAAGGTTATGGAACAGTTGTTGTTTAAAAAGAAATGGATGAGCTGTAACATGCGATTGCCCGCAGCCGTCGAACTTGGTTCTGGCCAAACAAAACCGATGATAAGAAGGTGCTTTAGCTGCATGGGGCTATCACATTTTGGCCGCAAATTTTCTTGAAATATTCGATCTTAATTTTTTCTCGTAATCCTCTTCAAGCCATTCTTTGTAATTCTTGGTGTTGTTCATGATACAATACGAATATTGCCTTACTCGAAAGGTAATTTCTTCTTTGAGTTGTTTGGCAAGAATACGAGCCTCAAATACATCTTCGGCATTTTCAAGACATATGGTGGCATGCTGTTCAATACTTTTCTCTAATACGATTTTCGATCGTAGGCCTTGGGCGAATACTTTTTTATACTCCGTTTTAATATCGAATTCAATGTTTTTTGATTTCGAAAACTTAGCCTTTAAAGCTTTTGGCATTTCATAGATGAACTCACGTTCAATGTCTTCATCATTTTTAATGTTCTCTAAATAAAAATCGGGGAAATGAAATATTTCTTGCCAATCAATAGGTGCGTTCCACATACCGAAACGGGCTACGTTGTTTCCCATATCAACCACGGTGAACTCTTTTTTATGGGGTAGAATACGCGAACCACGACCGATCATTTGAAAATAAAGGGTCAATGACCTTGTGGCCCTGTTCAAGATGATGGTCTCTACCGTAGGTTCATCAAACCCAGTAGTTAAGATGCTTACCGAAGTTAAAATGGCATCGGGTGTTGTAGAAAACCAATGCAGTATATTGCGTCTTTCGGCTGCATTGTTCTTATTATCTAAATGTCTTATGTTGTAGCCGGCTTTCTTGAAGGTCTCATACACATACTTTGAGGTATTGATGCCATTATTGAAAATCAGGGTCTTTGTGCCTTTCGCAATTTCTGTATACGCAGTCAATAGTTTACCGAGCATACTTTGGTTACCATACAGCTCTTCTGATGATTTTACCGTGTAGTCACCGTTTATGCCCAACTTTAAGGTCCGAAGACTAACGTCGTAATTGTACATATTGGCTTTTGACAAGAACTTCTTTTTGATCAGCGAAACTATTGACTCACCCACGATCAACTTCTGATAATTATCTTTCATCGGAAGCTTGATATTCGAACTCAAGGGCGTAGCGGTCACCCCAAGAATAGTCGAATTCTCAAAATACTTGAACAGTTTGCGAAATGAATTGTAGTGCGCCTCATCAATGATGACCAGACCTATATTGTTGATTTCTATCTTTTCTTCTTGTAGCCTATTGTTCAAGGTCTCTACCATGGCCACAAAACAGGTGTACTCATCTTGATCTCGAAGTTCTTTGACCTCACTATTGATGATTTTGTTCTTTACCCCAAAACCGTTCAACATTTTAGAGGTTTGTGCACTCAGTTCAATGCGATGGGTCAGTACTACGACTTTTTTATTGGTCTGGTTGATATATCTACGGGCAATTTCAGAAAACACCACTGTTTTACCTCCTCCTGTAGGTAGCTGGTATAGAATATTGGAAGCATCATCAGACTCATCTAAACACTTGAAAATAGTGTTAAGATCTTCTATTTGATATTTGTAAAGTGTTTTTTCCTTACTTTCTTTTTGTAGCTCCAAACTAGTGTGTCAGTTTTAAGTATTGGTTGAAAATTTGCTAGAGGTCTAATTTTGCAAAATTAACAGATTTTTATACTTGAACGAAATATATTTTTGAGAAACACGGTTTTCGTTATCCAAATAGCACCTTTACCCATTTTAATCCAACAAATCTAATGCTCTTGAAAATTCTTCTTCGAACTGCCAGTTTTGCTCCTGGGTTGTTTTATATACTTTGATGATGCGGTTTTTGAAGTCGTACATCAACTCATTGACAACAATGAACTGTACGGCCTCGGCAAATGAGTTTGACATACTTTTATAGAAGGCGATGGGCACGTTTCTGTTTGACGAGAATGTTTGTGCCACCTCAAGGTTATACAGCATTACATCTGCAATTAAATGAGGCTCAACACCCAATTTATTAAAATACTTGATATACTTCTGGGCAATCGACCGCCGGGCTTTGGGCCGTCTTCTTTTTAAGGGGAAGTACTCGTTCGATATTTTTGTTTTGGCCTCTTGGACCAATTTATCCTCTTTGGGGTTGAATACAAAATCATAATATTCCTTCACGATAGGAAAGCGGAGGTAAAGATCTAGCAGTTGTTCTTCCAACTCCTTCTTTTTTAATCCTCCTAAATAGTTTTGTAACGCCCTTTTACCCATGCTTATAAATTTGCCCTTCAAAAGTACAGCAAGTTATGGTAATATATTATTTCAGCAAACGATTTGGACTTTGGACTTTGTGTAATTGATTTGAAAATTTGTTGGGTTTATGAAAGAAAAATAAAGGTCGTTCAAGATAGGTGTACCGCACTCGATACTACTAGATTAAGTCGTATCGACCTCATGAATGCCCTGTTTTTTATGCTTACGGACGATGTATAATTCATAAACTTCTCATAAATTATGTATAATATTACCAGCATACCTTTGGAAAAGACGTGATAAAGGCGTATCATGAGAACTTGTACAACCATCAAAATCCGAAAACTATATATGAGACAACTAAAGATCATCAAGCAGGTAACCAATCGGGAATCAAAATCATTGGACAAGTACCTTCAGGATATAAGTAAGATCGATTTGATCAATGCCAGTGAAGAGGTTGAATTGGCACAACGTATACGAACAGGTGACCAATGGGCTCTTGAAAAACTGACCACTGCTAATTTACGATTTGTTGTATCGGTAGCAAAGCAATACCAAAACCAAGGATTGAAATTGCCCGATTTGATCAATGAGGGCAATTTGGGACTTGTAAAAGCAGCCAAGCGTTTTGATGAGACCCGTGGGTTTAAGTTTATATCATACGCCGTTTGGTGGATCCGGCAATCGATTCTTCAGGCATTGGCAGAACAATCTCGGGTGGTACGACTGCCACTGAACAAGATCGGGTCGATAAATAAAATAAAAAAGACATTCTCTTACCTAGAGCAGGCGCACGAACGCCCACCCTCTGCCGAGGAAATCGCAAAAGAGCTTGAAATGACCGTTACCGAGGTAAAGCAGTCAATCAAGAACTCGGGCAGACACGTATCGATGGATGCCCCTTTGCGTGAAGGCGAAGACTCTAACCTCTATGATGTATTACGGTCAGGAGAATCACCAAGACCCGATAAACTTTTAATGCAGCAGTCATTGAATACAGAAATCAACAGGGCACTTGAAACCCTATCACCTCGGGAAGCGGACGTAGTGAAGCTCTATTATGGTATCGGAGACCAGCAATCAATGACCTTGGCCGAAATAGGACAGACTTTTGACCTGACCAGGGAAAGGGTACGTCAGATACGTGAAAAAGCGATTCGTAAATTGCGTCACAATTCAAGAAGCAAATTATTGAAAACGTATCTAGGATAATATTACAGATTTTGACAAAAAAAACGTTCTAATGATTGTATACCCATAACACATGAAAACCCGATTTTTCATGTGTCATGAGTATATTAGAGCTTTTTTTTACGAAAAGTTCAATTTACTGATTTCATAGTCGGTCAGAATTTCATTCAAATTTTCAATGAAATTCATATACGCTGCATTGTTGTTCTGATTTTGATTTGCCATAATTTCGGGGTTTTAAAAGAGTGGTCGGTTTACACTACAAATAGTCTAATTCAACCAATTCATTTACACTTAAAATTTCATTCAATTCTTGAAGGAAGGTTAAATATTCCTCTCCGTAGGTATCATAAAGCATGGTAGTAAGCGGTTAAGTTATTATTGGATCTGGGTTGCAATAATTATACTATCAAACATATCTATAACGTAACAAGAAAACAATTAATTGTGGCGTAACGACTTTTTTTTGTTGTGAAAGCATCAGATTGAGAGGTTCTGCCATTGGTTAAATCAGTTTCGTGCTTTCTATTTAATTTCTAATTCGGGGAATGGGAGACCCCCTCGCTTTTACCTGCCCGACTTCGTCACTCAGGAGGGGGGGGGCGAATGCTTTAATGTTTTTGCCATACGCCATACGAAGGAAGCGCAAAGCGATAGATAGGCAGCTCTGTGTTTTAGTTTGATTTTGAGTTTAGGAGTTTAAAGTTTTAGTTTGAACTTGAATTTAGTAGTTCAATGTCAATTACCAAAAATCAGAATTTCACCTGACACCTGATGCCTGCTGAAACCATCCAAACGAAGTTTCCCGAATCGAACACCAGCTCTTGGCGTGTAAGCCCCAAATGGGCTCTGTAGCTATTTGTATCCAATTGCCCCGTAAATTGATATTCCAATTGCATCTGTTGTGACTCTATATATAATAGAGTCTCTGCCAGTAATTGACCTCCGTCACGCAGTTGTTTGAGTTCGGGTGCGAAGCCCATACTGGCATTGATGCCTAAATAGTTCTCTGCATCCTTTAGGTACTTTCGAACTAGAAGATTGCCAGAAACCCCTGTATTCCCATTCGGGTTTGGGGTTATATAGGGTCGTAGTGAAAAATAATAATTGCCCGAGTACAGCCCGAGCGAACCGGTATAGATCGTTGCTTTGATCGTTCCAAAATCCAACATGCGCATACCTGCGGAAACCTCTATTGCATTGGGCAGGTTCGCATATAGTTCTACCGCACCCCTCTGGTCCGGAAAGATCGGGGCATTTGAAAAACCATAGTTCAGGTACCCATAAAAGGTTTTTGAGAATTTGGGGTAGAAATCCAGTTCATATTGAAGGCCATGGGTCTGGAAACGATTATTGTAATTTATGGTGGCAATTACAGGGCCGGCATCGGTCTTTCTATTGTACGATATACTCGTATAGATCATTGCATCATACACCTTATCAAAGCTGTCGAACGAATTGGCTATGGATATCTGGTTTTTTGGTAGTTTTAGTGCTAGGGAGTCCTTGCTTTGAACCGTATCGATGACTTTAAGGGTTTTTTTCGATTTCTGTCCCCTCTTTTTCGGAGTATTAACATGCTCTTTGGCAAAATCCCTTAAATGAAGAAGCTCGGGGTCGTTCTTCAGATATATCAATGCTTTATTTGCCAAACCCAGGGCTATGTAGTAGTCTTGGGCATAAATCTCGTTTTTCACGGCTGCCACCCACGCCTCTTTGTTTTTTCGCTCTATCGATATTATTCTATTGAAATGTTTGCGGGCTTCATCGTAGTTGCCGTCCCAACTATACGTTTTTGCCAACAGACTTCTAACATCTGAATAATCAGGGTATTTGGTCAATATATGATGTAGGGTATCACGGGCAACGGTTCTATTGCCGCCAAAAGCCAAATCCCTTGCGGTAAAAAACGAGGTGTCGGGATTTCCGTTATAGGCCAGATCTTGAGAAAAACACGATAGGGCAAACAACCATAGCAATACGAATATATATGTAGTTTTGACCTGCATTAGTTTTCTGCTTGGGAAATATGCCCAGAATTGGTTTTTACTTCAACTGTTTGCTTCGAGGTGCTGTTTTTTGCCCTGTCCATTTTTTTGACAAGTTCAACAGAGCGAATACCATTGCGAAGAATTGATTTGTTCAAGAAAATGGCTTTTTCATTCGT
>JAJRSY010000007.1 GCA_024278565.1 Bacteroidota bacterium | reverse complement strand
GGTATAACAGAACAACGCGATTATGCCATTTTGACGGCTGAAATTTCCAAAGCTACTTTTGGTATGACACCAAGTGAATACAAACAATTCAAAAATATGCCCGTAAAGTCAAAAGCCAATCTTAGGGACAATATGGACGATTTAGAATTGATTTTTACAATGCTTGGCGAACGGGTTACTACCGAAATATCCAAAGAAGAAAAGCCCGATACTTTAGCCAAAAATAAAAGTGTGGCAAAAAGAGGTGGCAGTGTCGCTGGCAATGCTCGCAAGGAAACAGAAAAAGAGTTGGGGAGAAGTGTTATCTCTAAACAGACATTTTTAGATGATAGTGATAAAACGAAGTTGGAATAAGTAAAATGAATGAAGCCGAAACCAGAGCAGAGTTAATTGACCCTAAGCTTCAACGTTGTGGTTGGGGTGTGGTCGAGGATTCAAGAATCCTACGTGAACGCAATGTCTGTAAAATAACCGATGGCAGAATACAGGTTGGTGGCGGCAGAAAAAAACCGCTGATTGCTGATTATATTCTGGTTTATAAGGGTATTAAGCTGGCAGTAGTCGAGGCGAAAAGTGATGAATTGGACGTTGGCGAAGGTGTAGCGCAAGCCAAACTCTATGCTCAGAAACTTAATCTTGAGACTACCTACGCTGCCAATGGCAAAGAAATTTATCAAATTTGTTTAAAAACAGGCGAAGAAAAATTAGTTGATGATTTTCTGTCACCCCAAGCTTTATGGGATAAAACCTATAGCGATCAAAATGACTGGCGTGAACAATTTGCTGCGGTTCCTTTTGAGGATAAAAGTGGCACTTGGCAACTGCGCTATTATCAGGAAATTGCAGTCAAAAATACGCTTGAAGCCATTGCCCAAAATAAAAACAGAATCCTATTAACCCTTGCCACTGGTACAGGAAAAACCGCCATTGCGTTTCAAATAGCCTGGAAGCTGTTTCAAACCCGTTGGAACTTGAATCGTGATGGAAAAAGGAGACCTAGAATATTATTTCTTGCCGATCGCAATATATTGGCAGATCAGGCGTTTAATTCATTTTCTGCTTTTCCTGATGATGCGATGGTGCGTATCAAACCCAAAGAGGTAAAAAAGACGGGTAAAGTGCCAACCAACGGCAGTATCTTTTTTACTATCTTTCAGTCCTTTATGACAAAGATTTCAAAACATAAGAGCTGTGTATCACAATCAACAAATGATGCAACCTATGCCATGGTAGCTGAATCACAACCATCCTACGAAGTGAATCAATACAATTTTGGACAATATCCACAAGATTTTTTTGATTTTATTATTATTGATGAATGTCACCGAGGAGGAGCTAATGATGAGGGCAACTGGCGAGGTATTTTAGATTATTTCTCTCCAGCCGTTCAGCTAGGGTTAACGGCAACCCCTAAGCGAAAGGATAATGTGGATACTTACGCCTATTTTGGTGAGCCTGTTTACATTTACTCGTTAAAGGAAGGCATTAATGATGGTTTTTTAACGCCGTTTAAAGTCAAACGCATTAAGACAACACTGGATGATTACATATACACGCCTGATGATACTATTGTTGAGGGTGAGGCTGAAGAAGGTCGGTTATACGAAGAGGCGGATTTCAATAAAATTATTGAGATCAAGGAACGCGAGGCGAAACGGGTTCAGATTTTCATGAATGAAGCCAATCCAGAAGATAAAACGATTATTTTCTGTGCAACTCAAGTTCATGCGGCGGCAGTCAGAGATTTGGTGAATCAGTATAAAAAATCTAAAGATACAAATTATTGTGTGCGTGTTACTGCCAATGATGGTGAAATAGGCGAGCAATTTTTACGGGAGTTTCAAGACAATGAAAAAACGATTCCGACTGTTTTAACCACTTCACAAAAACTTTCCACGGGCGTGGATGCACGAAACATACGCAATATTGTTTTAATGCGCCCTGTGAATCAGATCATTGAATTTAAGCAAATTATAGGCCGAGGAACACGGCTTTTTGAGGGTAAAGAGTTTTTTACAATTTATGATTTTGTTGATGCCTATCAACGGTTTTCTGACCCCGAATGGGATGGTGAACCTGTTGAAGAAGAATCTTGTAAGGTTTGTGGAGAAAACCCTTGTGTTTGTGAAAAAGAACCTCCCAAGCCATGTCTTGAATGTGGAGAGTTACCTTGTATTTGCATCAAGGAGCCACTGGCACCTTGTGATAAATGCGGGCAAAGCCTTTGTGTCTGTCCAAAAAAAGTGAAGATAACGCTAAAAGACGGTAAAGAGAGAGAAATTCAACACATGATTGCTACTTCTTTTTGGAGTGCGGATGGTAAGCCGATTTCAGCAGAAGAATTTTTAAATAATCTGTTTGGTGAGTTACCTAATTTATTTAAAGATGAAGACCAATTGCGAATCCTATGGAGTAATCCCAAAACCCGTAAAACACTATTGAAAAAACTGGATGAGGCAGGCTTTGGTAAAGATGAATTGGATACGCTAAAAAAACTCATTGATGCAGAAAAAAGTGATCTATTTGATGTCTTGGAATATGTTTTTAATAGTGACATAAAGCCTATCACCAGAGAAGAGAGAGTAACAAGAGCTAAGGCGACGATATTGGCATTTTTAAATAAAAGACAGCAGGAATTTATCGAGTTTGTCTTGAATAAATATATTGAATCGGGGGTAGAAGAGCTTGATCAAGAAAAATTACCTGTGTTGCTTACCAACAAATATCATTCACTTGAAGATGCAAAGGAAATATTAGGTGATGTGGCAGAAATCAGTTCTTTATTCATTGAATTTCAACAGCATTTATACTCTAAAAAGGTAGCGTAAGTGCATAGAAAAGGGATAATAATGCCCGTTAACGTGGGTATGTTAAAGGTATTGCCTCCACATCCAACACCATCTACAGATAAAGGAGCCGTTGCGAGCATTCGAAAATGGTTTGAATTAAATGAGGTAATGCCATGAATATGATGGAAGTTGAGTCCTAGCTGCACAGTGAAATAGCCGCAATGGCAACCGCAGAAGAAAAAAGTATTAATCAGTGGGTGATTGATACGTTAAGGCAGACAATACATGTGCAATGAGACCACTACAAAGATTAGGGTAATAGGGGGGGGGGGAGAAAAATTCAATCCAAAATTTTCTCCCCCCCCCCATACCTATTTATCTGTATTGGTCTGATAAAAATTAGCTGAAAAGATGGCCAAAATGAATTTTTTGCAATATATTTTTCATTGTCAGGCAAGCTCCTAACCATCACAACGAGCAAAATATGATTAAACAAGACTCTAAAAACAGCGTGATGCAAGCTCAAAGCCTAAGTCTTAAAGACGAAGTGACGGAGTTTTTACTCTATACCTCTCCAAGTGGTGGTGTGAAGGTTGAGGTATTACTCAATAACGAAACGCTCTGGCTGACTCAAAAGCGTATGGCCGAACTGTTTGGGGTGGGAGTTCCTGCTGTTTCTAAGCACCTAAAAAACATATTTGATAGCAAGGAACTTGTGCAAGATGCAGTTATTTCCATTTTGGAAACAACTGCTAAAGACGGTAAAACGTATTTAACTAAATACTACAACTTGGATGCCGTAATTTCAGTGGGCTATCG
>JAJRSY010000006.1 GCA_024278565.1 Bacteroidota bacterium | reverse complement strand
GATTTTCTTAACGTATTTGCTATTATACTCATGACACATGAAAACCCGAAGTTTTACCTGCCTGTCCGGCAGGCAGGTAAGCGTCTTTTTGCCTCTAACGGCGTTAAAATTATTAACCGTAGCTACCGCTATGCTTTTGCCACCGCTCTACCTCGCCCATAGCTCCCGCTATGTCGTACCTTGTTAGAAACTAAAATACGCATCCTAAATTCTCCGATTTTTCATGTGTCATGAGTATATTAAAATAGAGAAAATGTTTAAATTTATAAACTGGATAAGGGGTTTAATACTAAAAAAACCAATCAAAACAACATAAATCGCTTATAATCAACAGAATAACAAAGACAAAGAAAGACACATGAAAAAACCACTCCTTTCATTCTTACTGATCTCACTTTCTTTTGTGACACTACATGCGCAAAAGAAAGCCGATGACATCATCAAAAAATTAGATGGCAAGACTAAAATCTATAGCGCAATAGCGCAAAATATTTGGGAATTGGCAGAGATGGGCTACCAAGAAGAAAAAAGCGCTGCCCTCTTACAAAAAACCTTGGCCGATGAAGGGTTTTCAATCGAAAAAGGAGTTGCGGGCATACCGACCGCATTCATAGCCGAGTACGGTAGTGGCGCACCTGTAATCGTCATTTTAGGAGAATACGATGCCCTGCCAGGGCTTTCACAACTAGCCGTCGCAGAGAAAAAATCTGCCGGAAAGGTAGCGGGCCATGCCTGTGGCCACCATTTATTCGGTACCGCTTCGGCAGCGGCAGCGATAGCTACTAAAAATTGGATGAAAGCGAACAAAACAAAAGGCACCATACGGTTTTATGGCACCCCTGCGGAAGAAGGTGGTTCAGGAAAAGTGTATATGGTACGAGAAGGTCTTTTCAATGATGTTGATGTAGCCCTGCATTGGCATCCTGGTGCTAAAAATGCAGCAAATGCCGGTGCGGCTTTGGCCAACAAATCGGCCAAGTTTCGGTTTTATGGAGTTTCGGCCCATGCGGCTGGCGCACCTGAAAAGGGCAGATCCGCACTTGACGGTGTCGAGGCCATGAACGCCATGGTAAATATGATGCGTGAACATGTGCCACCGGAGGCCAGAATACACTATGTGATAACAGATGGCGGAAAGGCACCCAATGTGGTTCCTGATTTTGCCGAAGTGTACTACTATGCCCGCCACAATACCAGAGATGTGGTCATCGATATTTTCGACCGCATGGTAAAAGCGGCCGAAGGTGCCGCCTTGGGCACAGGTACAACCATGGATTATGAGATGATCGGCGGAACCCACGAACTATTACCCAACCTGACCCTTCAGAAACTGATGCACGACAACCTTTCTAAAATCGGGGGTATAGCGTACACCACAAAAGAAAAAGAATTTGCAAATAAAATCGCCATCAGTTTGGGCTATGAAGGTGTTGATGTTGATACCGCCAAAAAGGTACAGCCGTACAAAACTGAGTCAAAAGCCTATGGATCTACAGATGTGGGCGATGTCAGTTTTACCGTACCCACCGTTGGTATGGGCGCTGCCACTTGGGTGCCCGGCACCCCCGCACACAGTTGGCAGGCCGTTGCAGCAGGAGGTACGACCATAGGCACCAAAGGAATGATGGTCGCCGCAAAAACACTCACCTTGACCGCAATAGATCTATTTAAAAACAAAGATCTGGTCACCGAGGCCAAAGAAGAATTGATAAAACGGCGAGGGGCCGATTTCAAGTACATTCCACTTTTGGGTCAAAGGGCACCTGCTCTTGATTATAGAGAATAATAATTTGCTTAGTAAGACAAGTTGTAAAACCCTGCTTTTCGAGAATTCGTTTGGCGAAGAAGCAAACCGTTGAATTCAGGTTAAGTCGAAAATGATAGCGTACGATTACAATGAACATATTGTATTAGACCCACAGATTGCTTCATTGTATTCGCAATGACGTTTATAGAACTCAACGGTTTGCTTATTCCCTTGATATATTTTTTAAGAACCCTGAATACGGGTTCTCTGTATTTACGAACTACTTTTGTAACAAATCAAAACATTGGTCTACTAATCTTCTAACAACCCACTGACCACTAGGTGAACAAAAAACTGGAGCATCAATTTGTGACCGAGCTTGAGAACAACCAAAACATTGTTCACAAGGTCTGTACCCTATATACCAATGATAGGGACTCGCACAAAGACCTGTTTCAAGAAATAACCATACAACTCTGGAAAGCCTACCCTAAATTCAGGGGAGATGCCAAATTCAGCACGTGGATGTACAGAGTGGCTCTGAACACCGCGATCACCCTCTATCGCAAATCGAAGCGGCGGATCAAAACACAAGAGTACGAATCAGTGATATTTAAAATAAAGGCCGATGAATACGACGAGACCGAAGAACAACAACTAAAGCTGATGTACAAGGCGGTCAAGCAATTGGGCGATATTGACAAGGCATTGATATTTTTGTATTTGGAGGATAAAAATTATAGTGAAATATCAGAAACCTTGGGTATAACAGAGGTAAATGCACGGGTGAAGATGAACCGAATAAAGAACAAATTGAGAACCATACTCAATCCCTAAGGATATGATGGACGAGCTTGAACTACTGAAAAAAGACTGGAAAAAAAAGGAAGAACAACTTCCCAAATTGTCCTATGAAGAAATTCATAACATGATTTGGAAAAAATCTTCCTCCCTTGTAAAATGGATCTTGATCATAAGCATCTTGGAGTTTACGCTTCCGCAATTTTTATATCTAACACCTTCTATGCGAGAGGCTGCGAACATTACCAAAGATATGGGTATTCATAGTCTAATGATCGGTCTTTCAATAGTTCAATATTCGGTCATATTCTATTTTATCTACCAGTTTTATAGAAGGTACAAAGAAATATCGGTCTTGGACAATGCCCATGGTTTAATGAAGAAAATTATAAGAACCAGAAAAACGGTGAAACATTATATTATATTCTCTCTTTCGATGGTACTGTTCACCTTTACCATTTTTATTGTTGGCATCTACCTCAATGAAGATTTCGTCAATAACATAACCAGATTGAATGAAGAAGCTAAAAATATCTCACCTGAAAAACTAAAGACCACGTTACTATGGCTTCTTGCCATTACCGGTGTACTTATGACATTGGTGATGGGCGGAATCTATTTTCTTTTGTATGGTCTACTGCTTAGAAGGCTGAATAAAAATCACAAAGAATTGGAACGACTGGAAATCTAGGGCTCAAAAAGTCGAGTGAAAATAAGTTTAGGAGTTGAGGAAAGTTGAGGCGTTTAGAAAAATTTAGGGGTTTAGGATAAATAAATACCAGTATTAGGTGCGCCATTTACGCGCCTTATTTTCTTCCTCAAAAGCCTTCAGGTCCTTTTCAGAAATCACCTTTAAGAAAGATGGGTGCTGTTCAATGGCATACTCCAATT